>JAEUTM010000129.1 GCA_016788025.1 Bacteroidia bacterium | reverse complement strand
CGCTCTGAGAGGCCTGTCTTTTGCATCAAATGCATAAATTTCATACATACCACCGCTTTTAAATAACTTTTCCTCTCCGTTCACCATGCTATTCATCGGAACTCCTGATAGCATAATATCAACCGAATTCCTGAATTCCCTGTAGAAGATACGCACAGGACCGCTATAGTCTTCATCCTCACTTGTAACAAACGCGTTTCCATCTATTTTAATAACACTTCCCGAGTTATAGTTAAAATAACTAGTGTTACGCGAGTCCATAACAAACCCAGTATCGTTTATTGAAATCTCCGGTAGCGGTTGTCGTAAATAGGCCGGTCTGTTAGTACGCACGAGTTTTCTCAAAGCCGACATTTGCTCTATCATTTCAGTTGTTTGTTTAACCTGCTCATTTATCTTCTGAGTGTTAAACGGCATCTTATTCTTTTGTTCCCCCTTAAAAAAGTCGCCGGCGTAGCTTATACTTACATTAATAAACTTATCACCACTCTTGAAAAAGAGTTTATCCGTCTTATTCACTGTGCTAAAAGAATTTCGGTTACTTAATTTGACTTCCTTGAGTTCTTTTAAAAGTCCGAGACTGTCAAATACGGGTATCTCACTTGACTGAATCTCAATTGTAGTTAATGGATTTTTCTTTAGCAGGGGAAATAAACTGTTTTCATAAAAAAGCGTGTTCTTTAAAAGACTCAATTTGACCAAGGTTTTAATTTCAAACTTCGAAAGCATCATCAAATCACAGTCTTCGAAAATAAGTGCTCTTGGACTAGTATGTCTGGCAAGCATCGATAAAACCGAATCAAGTTTTTCATAATTGTCCTTAAAGCCGCTTATCTTAAAACAAGTCAGATTTTTATACTTTTCAAGCTGGCTTAATTTGTCCAGATCGCGTTTGTAATTCCTTATAAGCAGACCGGAACTCTCAACTTGTGTCGGCGATTGACCTATTCTATAAAAGGCATATGTCTGTGAAATGGAATTTCCATACATGAAAAGCAGAAAAATCAAAAAAAGATTTCGCATGGGAGATTACTTGGGTTAATAACGAAATACAAAGTAAGAAATTATCTATTTTGGGCCAACCGTTAGTGTAAAAAATACAAAAAAAAGAAAATGGAAAGTAGATCACATTTTCCTTGCCCTCATTCTACATCTCCCCTTTTCCACCTATTTAAACCACCCGCTATACATCAGGTAATTATTCGCAATCCGGTCTATTTCGCCACTGATTAATTCCTGCGAAATATCTTTTACTTTTTTTGCCGGCACGCCTGCATAAATACAACCTGAAGGAACTTTTGTTCCTTCTGTTACAACTGCTCCGGCAGCTATAATGGTGTTACTACCTATCTCACAATTGTCCATCACAATGGCACCCATTCCAATCAAAACATTGTCGTGTACCTTGCATCCATGCACAATCGCGTTGTGCCCAATGGAAACATTGTTTCCAAGATCTACCCTTGTCTTTTGATAGGTACAGTGTAATACAGCTCCGTCCTGTATATTTACTTTGTTCCCTATCCTGATACTGTTTACATCACCCCTTACCACAGCATTAAACCAAACGCTGCAATCGTCACCCATAATCACATCACCAACAATCGTTGCATTAGGGGCAACAAAACAATTTTCTCCAAGTTTCGGTGAAACTCCTTTTACTGGTAAAATAACTGGCATACTTAACTTATTCCTGGTAATAAGCCACTCGCGGCTTTTTTCATTTCTGCTTCGTTTACTTTGTCCGCTTCTTTAATGGCTTTATTTAATGCCGTCAACAAATGATTTTCAAGCTCCTTTTTATCCCCATGTTGCAAAGAATCCGCTAAACGTAGCGACTTAATCTCCCGGTTACCGTTAATTTCAATAACAATATCGCCGCCTGCAGATTCCGACTTAATGATTGTATTGCCCAGGCTGGTTTTAATCTCTTCTGCCTTTTGCTTCATTTCCTGAAGCTTACCCATCATATCTCCTAATTTTCCAAACATTTTTTATTTTATTTTAATGATTCCTTCTGTGATCTTAAACACGGGATACTGCGGTGCTAAAGTTGTATCTGTCTTTGCAGAAAACGTAGCACGAAAATGATCGATAACCCCGCGGTCTGTAGTGTCTACCGATGTAATGTTTAACGTTCCGGCTTTAACGTTATAGTATGTGTTATTATTCACATACTGCAAACTTACCGTGCCGCTTCCGTCCAGGGGATAAGTTCCAGCAGTAGGCATCGAAAGAAAAGTAAACCTGAAAAGATTCTTCTTGGCTGATTGATCGCCAATAGCCAGTCCACGAATACTACCACTTTTGTAGGCAGAGACACAAGACAACGATGGACATGTATAGGTAGTGTCATTTATTTTCACAGTGATCATTGGATCATCAATAGGCGTGGTGCCTGTGGTGGTCGGAGTCGGTTCTTCTTCACTCTTTTTCTTTTTCTGGCAAGAGAAAATGCATGCCAGAATGAGCAATACTGCAATTGTTTTTTTCATGATTTCAGTTCTTTAGGTATCAGGCATACAGGAATTGGATTCATCTTATGTTTATTTGCTCTGTTCCTGGTTGTGTAAATTTCCATAACGTGTTTCTGGCGCGGAGTCAGGTCGTACGTTTCTTTTCTTTCTATATACTCCATGGCCCACTCCAGTTCCGGGTAACTTGCACCAATTTGATCCTCATCAGTTCTCCCATCTTCAAAAAGTCCATCCGTAGGTTTTGCTTTCTGAATGCTGCTTACCACACCGAGTTCAGCAGCAAGAGAATATACTTCGGTCTTATAAAGATCGGCAATTGGACTGATATCAACGCCCCCATCTCCATATTTAGTATAAAATCCCACCCCAAAATCCTCAACTTTGTTGCCTGTTCCGGCCACAAGAAGTTTATAACGGGTCGCAAAGGCGTAAAGCGTCACCATGCGTATCCTCGAGCGTGTATTTGCCATGGTAAGAAAATCCTGCAGATCCGGAATCAGCACTTTTTCATAACTCTCTAAAACCGGCGTCAGTTCTACCGTTTCAGATTCTACATTTTTGTAATTAGCAAGCAACCATTGTATATGCTCGTTACTGCGGTCGAATTCGGTTTTAAACTGGCGTATTGGCATATTAAGCACGATGGTGCGTTTACCAGTGAGAGCACACAAGGTTGAAGTAACAGCGCTGTCGATACCGCCAGAAATCCCCACTACAAAACCACTCGTATTAGACCGGTCGGAGTATTCTTTTAGCCATTTTACAATGTGGTCTATCGTCGCTTTTGCCTTCATGAACGCTGTACTGTTGGTAAAGTTTGAATTCGAAATTTGAATTATTCCTTCAAAGATAATTAAATTTAAAACGTGGATTTACGGGCTATACAATACCAACGAAACTCAGACATACTCCGCAAATATCTGCCGGAACCCTGTGTACCCTTAATTGCGGAATGGATTATTACCTATGACTTTAAGCTTAAGATAAAAAAGGAACGTAGCAGTCGTTTAGGGGACTATACTGCCCCGCACGGCGGATTAAATCATACCATCACCATTAATCACAATCTTAATAAATACGCTTTCCTTATTACCCTGGTTCATGAAGTTGCTCATTTAGTCACTTATAATCAGCATAAAAATTCTGTAAATCCACATGGCAAAGAATGGAAACATAATTTTAAAGTTCTCATTCAACCCTTTCTGAATACAGATATATTTCCGCTGGAAGTGTTCTCCGCTCTGAGAAGTTATATGCAAAACCCTGCGGCGTCTAGTTGTTCCGACACACAATTGTTGCGCTCTCTTAAGCTGCACGACGAAAATAGCGACAGGATATTTCTGGAATATCTTCCACACAACTCCGTTTTTCTATACAACGGTTCCCGTGTTTTCAGGAAAGGTGAAAAAATCAGGAAACGATTTAAATGTATTGAAATCAGCACTAACTCTGTCTATCTGTTCGACCCTTTGGCGGAGGTCGAACTTTTCGATCCAATAGCTTCTAAAGGCTAACGTAGAATAAGATTGGTAGAGAGTACCACGTTAGAAATGCTGGTTTGTTTGCCTGAAATAATGTTTAATAACAGATTGGAAGAACTTTTACCTATTTCTTCGACGGGCTGGGAAACAGAAATAACTTTTTTGTCGGTAATGTTAAAGAGGTCTATATCGTCAAAGCTCGCCATTTCAACTTTCGAAAATTTCGCGAATTCTTTTTTCTTCATACACTGCAGCAAAGCAACAGCTATATGATTATTCAGTGCAAAAAAGGCATCGGGCTTATAACCTTTCTCAAGCAAATCGTATAGGGCTTTCTCAACGTCCTCTTTGATATGATCAAAATGTATTGCTTTGATAAGATCCTCGTTCTTTTTTATTCCATTTTTTTCGAGAGCCTGAACGTATCCGTTGATACGGTCCTCAATGGTACTTAGGTATAAAGGAGTGATCGCAAAACAAGCTATTTGTTTGGCTCCTTCCTTTAACAGGTGGCTTACAATTTCGAAAGATCCCCCAAAATTATCCGTTACCACATAGTTGGCATTGTGTAGAGGAACCACGCGGTCAATAAACACTATAGGGGTTCTCGAGAATCTCGACTGCTCATAAAACGAAGCATTTTTAAAAGCAGAGGCAACAATTAAGCCGTCAACTCCTTGTTGATTGATCATCATTTCCACCAGCAGCTTTTCTCGTTCCTCACTTTCATCTGTGCTGCATACCATTAGATTATACTCGTGTTCAAAAAGCACACTCTCAATATTCTTGGCAATGGTAGAATAAAAAGGATTTGAAATGTCCGTAACGATAAGGCCAATAAAATAACTCTTGCCTGTTCGGAGCGACTTAGCAAATTTATTAGGTGAATAATCCAGTTTGGCTATGGCGTCAAGCACTGCTGCCTGCGTTTTTTTGCTGATGCCGTATTGATTTCCCTTGCCGTTCAATACCATAGAGATCAAGGTTTTTGAATAGCCAAGCTTTTTTGACAAATCCTCTAGTTGAAGCCTTCTCATAAATCAGATATTTGGAACCGGCCGATTGTTAAATTTGAGTACATCAAAGCCTGGATAAAGATATCCATTTACTTGCTTACTTAAAAGGTTTTAGACGGCTTAAATGCCAGATAAGACGATTTAAGGCTAAGTATCGCTTAAACCCCGGAAATCTCTACCTTTTATGAACATTTTTTGATTAAAAAGCAAAATTGAACTAGGTTTACTGTCCTTAATTTATAATTGTGAAATAGTCATTTGCCTTAACACACAAAACAAACGAGGCTTTACGCATTACACAAAGCAACTAAAAACAATAATATCAACACATGAAAGTATCTCAGTTAGCCGAAAACATTATTGGTTCCGAAATCATTAAGCTTGCGGCTGAAGTGAATGAAAAGATTAAACAAGGGCAGGAAGTTTTTAATCTTACTATCGGCGATTTTAATCCCAAGGAGTTTCCCATTCCTGCAAAGCTTAAAGAATATATTGTAGAAGCTTATTCAGCCGATCAAACAAACTATCCCGCTGCTGATGGCATGCTGGAACTACGCCAGTCTGTTTCCAACTTACTGAAACAACGGGGAGGATTGGATTACAAAGCAGATGAAATTCTTATCGCTGGTGGTGCCCGCCCTATTATCTATGCCATTTACAGTGCATTGGTCGATCCTACAGACAGCGTATTATTTGCAACGCCCTCATGGAACAATAATCATTATACCTATCTCCACAGGGGAAAATCAGTTGTTGTTGAGACCTCTCCTGAAGCCAATTTTATGCCTTCGGCAAAAGACATCAAACCGTACATTTCAGAAGTATCCCTTGTTGCGCTGTGTTCACCACAAAATCCAACTGGTACCGTGTTTACAAAAGAGGGATTGGAAGAAATTTGCGATCTGATTCTGGAAGAAAATAAAAAACGTGGATCTGCGGCTAAACCAGTATACTTAATGTACGATCAGATTTATTGGGCTTTGATGACCGATGGCGTAAATCATTATGATCCTGTATCACTGAGGCCAGAAATGAAAAATTACACAGTTTTTGTTGATGGCATTTCCAAATCTCTGGCAGCAACAGGCGTAAGGGTTGGCTGGGCTATGGGTCCGAAGTTTATTATCGATAAAATGAAATCTATTCTTTCACACATCGGGGCCTGGGCGCCAAAAGCCGAACAAATGGCAAGCGCTAAATTTCTTTCTGACCTAAACCTCTATGACGAGTTTCTTGTGGAGCAAAAACAAAAGATCAATGCACGGTTGACTGGTTTTTACAAAGGAATGCAGGCTTTAAAATCAGAAGGCTTTTCAGTAGATGCAATCAGTCCCCAGGCTGCCATATATTTAACCGTGCGATTTGCTTTGCATGGTCAGAAAACCGCAGATGGAAAGCTCCTTGAAACGACTAAGGATGTGACTAAGTATCTCCTGGAAGAAGCTAAGCTTGCAATTGTTCCCTTTTATGCATTCGGCTCTAAAGAAAGTTCGGATTGGTATCGACTTTCCGTAGGCACCTGTAGTTTGGAAGATGTAGATTTTATTATTGAAAATTTAAGAAAAGCCCTAAGCAAGTTAAGTGTCGAAAAAACGGTATCCGCTTAAGCCAATCCTTTAAATTACCTGAAATAAAAAAAACCTTCCTGAATCCAGGAAGGTTTTTTAGTTATTTAGAATTTGATTATTCTATGATAAGTTTCTTAGTGCTTGAAGCATCGTTAACTTTTACATTAACCATGTAGATACCGCTTGCAAGACCAGAAAGATCAACAGTAACACTGTTTTGTCCGTTTTGTCCGTTAGCGTTAACTAACTTCACGATTTGACCAACAGAGTTCATAACCTCAATCTGAACTTTTGAACCATGTAATAAGTTCAAACGAACAGTCGTGTTATTCTTAGCTGGGTTCGGGAACAACACGGCGCTTGCAGCACTGTTGAAAGCATTTTCAGCCACAGCAGTTACAGTAGGATTTACTACGCTAGAACCACAAGGTGTGATGTTTGCATCAGCAATACCACCAAAATTTAAAGTTGCCCAGGAGAACCAGTGTGTGTTTTTGCTCAACTGTGAATATGGAGAACTGTTGGATACAGTAACCGGAATGCTGATAGCAGGACCGTTAGCACTTGTTCCGGATACACGGCATTTTGGAGATGCTATAAAGAACATACAACGGTTTTTAACGGTGTTCGGAGCAGTTGGACCACTGCTAGGATTAGTTACGTTGAGTTCAGTTGGGTGCAATGTACCTGTGCTAGCATCATAAACACGAGCTTTGATGTTAGGATATACATTCCATTTACGGTAGCCGGTTACCAATACTGTATCTGTTTCAGTCCAGGTATATACAACGTATTTACCATCTGGAGTGCGGCTTAACTGTAAACGTCCGTCTAATCTGATTTTATTGTTACTGCTTGACGGATCTGGATCCCAAGGATTATCAGCATAACCGCCGTCAGTAGTGCGGTCACCAGGGCCTTCAGTAGGCATAGAGTCAACTAACATGTGAGTCCATGTAGTTCCATCATACATAAAGTCATACAGGTAAGGACGGAAACCTGGACGCTCCAACCATCTGTATTTTTCAGTACCGAAAGTTGTGTAGAAATTCAAAGAGTCAACATCATTACTGTAGTGACCAGTAATAGTTGTGAAGATGTGAAGTTTACCATTCATATCCACTGTTGCATCGTAACCTTCGCTCCAGTTAAACATAGGAACTTCAAGAGTACTGTCCATATTAACAGTATTCAATGATTTTTTGATGTACGCTAATGAAGGGCTGTTAAAGTCAATACCGGTATTGTCAAGGGTCCAGGAAGCACCGCTGTTGGTAGTTCTGTAAACCAGTGGAATGTAACCAGTATTAGACATAGTAGCTCCTTTTCTTGAACTCATAACAACAACGTATCCGATTGTTCCAGATTCGTTCCAGGCCATTAAAGGACGTGACCAGAAATTGTGAGAACCATCAGATGCGATAGTTGAATGTGTGTTAAAAACAGTATCAGTCCAGTCGAAATTGTTATTCGCTGAATTAAACCTTCCTGTTACCATTACGATTGCAGAGTCTTGTGTAACCGCATCGTCGGTTAAACCTCCCATTGCACGAACTTTTCCATCGTCAGTTGCGTTGAAAGAATACGCTGCAAAGTCAACTCTTGTCATACCTGTTGGGTATGGCCCAAGTGTAGGGTAATAAACAGATGAACCAGAAGGAATCTGGTTATCGTAGTTAACCACACCTAACTGTTTGCTTGCAAACCAGTTTCCGATCCATGTAGCGCTGCCTTGTCCTGTTGTAGGACCGCAACCAACTACGTGTGCCTGGCTAATGTCAGTATTGGTTGGAGTGGTTGGAGGATTGTAAATCGCTCCCTGAGGATAACGTCCCCAATATGAGTCGTCTGCATATAAAGCTGTACTATCCCATGTTGCACCACAATCTGAAGAAATCATAGCTACAATTCCACCAGTCTCAGCCGCTGAAGCCGGAGCCGGAGAGATTAAATAGCTAGGTGATTTACGGTGAATGAAGCTAACAGCATTCAATTCATCGTTCCATTGCAATGGTTTTGTAAACACAATAGACACACCATAAATATTCATAGAGGCCGTGAAATTGTTCCAGGTGTTTGGCAGTGCTGCCGATTTTGATCCCTCGTCAGAAGAAGTAGAAGCCGGAGGAGTTGTAATAGGACCAATATTAATTGGTTCGTTGAATTTTAATTCAACAGCAGATTTAGCGTTATAAACGCCCGTAGGTTTTGGTTTCACACGACCCGTTTGTGAATAGGCACTTATCGCTGCTAATAAGACCGATCCCAAAAGTAATTGTCTTTTCATTTTGTTTTGGTGTTTCGTTAATTTATATATTGAGCTAATATAGGTAAAATATCACGCACCGCAAGGGGTAAAAACGTTTAATTTTAATACTATTTTACATTATTCTATTTCAACTAAAAGCCGCTCTGCACTAGGCAGAGCGGCTTTTATTTCCTTTGCCTAAAATCAATAAAATCTATTCGATCACGAGTTTCTTTGTTCCAACGGCTTCGTCAACTTTTACGCTCACAAAATAAATACCACTCGAAACACCCGATATATTAAGGCTTATGCTGTTTACGCCAGCCTGACCCTGCATGGATGTTGTACTGATTACCTGCCCAACAGCATTCATTAACTGAATCTGAATTTTAGAACTGTTTACAAGGTTAACTTTTACAGTAGCATTATTCTTGGCAGGATTAGGGAAAACGTAACTGCTCATAGCACTGTTGTATGCGCTTTCAGCAACTCCAAGGCCTGAAGTGTCAGTTGGAGTTGTTGGGGTAGGTGCGGCTCCGCAAACCACAATATCACCATCCGGTACGTTCCCGAAGTTGAGAGTTGCCCAGGAGAACCAGTGATTGTTTTTTGACAATTGCGAGTAGGGAGAACTGTTAGAGACCGTTATAGGAATAGAAATAACCGGTCCATTGGCAGTAACCGTGCTCGATAAGCGGCATTTCGGCGATGTGTGCATAAACATTGCCCGGTTCTTAACGGAGTTAGGTGTACTTGGAGTATTAGTAACGTTCATGTCCAGCGAGTGAATAGTGCCGGTAGTTGAGTTATAAACGCGCGCATGTACATTCGGGTATATATTCCATTTGCGGTAGTTCGTTACAAGTGTAGTATCACTCTCAGTCCAATTATAAACAATATACTTTCCATCAGGAGTGCGGCTCAGTTGTAATCGAGCTGATAACCTAATTTTTTGGTTTGAATTGGATGGATCCGGATCCCATGGATTATCCGCATAACCGGCCTCAGTTGTTAACTGTCCGGCACCCTCTGTAGGCATTGAGTCTACTGTAATATGTGACCAGTTTGTACCGTCGTAAATAAAATCATAAAGATATGGTCTGAAGCCTGGTTTATGTGGCCAACGGTATCTTTCTGTAGTAAAACTTGTAATAAAAGCAAGGGAATCAGGGTGATTGCTAGCCGTACCTACTACTGTTGAGAAAATATGGAGTTTATTGTTTGCATCTACTGCAACGTCCATGCCTTCAGTCCACATAAAGAATGGTACTTCGAGAGTAGAATCTTCATTCACAGTAATAATCGGGCGTAACACGTCAGCAAAGGCCGGACTGTTAAAGTCAATACCATTTGGATCTAAAGTCCAACTGCCACCACTGTTTGTGGTTTTATAAACGATAGGCTGGAATCCTACGTTCGAACCTATAGCGCCGGTACGGGCACCAATGATTACAAGGTAACCCACTGTTCCCGATTCGTTCCAGGCCATCATCGGACGTGATAACCATTGTTCGGTGTTATCCGATGCCATTACTGTTGGCGGATTAAAAACTGTATCGGTCCAGTCAAACGACGTTCCGTTAAACACACCTTTGACAAGAGCAACAGCCGTATCAGAAGTTGTTGCATCATTTGTCACACCAGCTAAAACTCTCATAACACCATCGTCTGTACCAGTAAAGTTATATGCTGCAAAATCATGTCTCGACATGCCCGCAGGGTATGGACCGAGAGTAGGAAAAAATTGCGCTGATGACGGTATCTGATTGTCATAGTTAATAACCCCAAGTTGTTTTGATGAATACCAGTTTCCGATCCAACCTGTGGCCGCACCGGTAGTCGGGCCCGCACCAACCACGTACGCCTGACTGATGTCAGTGTTTGTTGGCGTTGAAGGAGGGTTGTAAATTGCTCCGCCCGGATAACGACCCCAGAAATTATCGTCACCGTAAAGTGCCGTGCTATCCCAGGTTCCGCCACAATCCGCAGAAATCATGGCCACAACACCGCCGGTTTCTGCCTGCGAAGCAGGAGTTGGCGACATTGCGTAAGTTGGAGACTTACGATGAATAAAAGACACCGCATTCAGATCGTCATTCCACTGCAATGGTTTAGTAAAACTGATGGAAACGCCATAAATGTTCATGGAGGACGTTATGTTACCCCAGGTGTTGTTTATAGCTGATTTTTCACCAGAAGAAGTAACTTCGTCTGACGGAGCAATTGGATTAACTGAAGAAATGCCGCTCTGACCGTTCTCTCCGAACTTTTCCTTTGCGATCTCTTTCATGTTAACTAACTGACCTCCTACTGGTTTCTGTTTACCAGATTGAGAATAGGCTGTTATTGCTGCA
>JAEUTM010000110.1 GCA_016788025.1 Bacteroidia bacterium | reverse complement strand
CTCCTTTTTAATTTTAGTTTAACAATAATACTGATTGGCCAATCAAAGTAGAATCGACAATTAATGTGCCAAGCGGTAAGGACTGAATTTTTTTCAGAAAATCTGACATCTTTACAAGTGCATTTTTTACATTTTGGAATTTTTCGTCCCAATCTTTCAATTGTTCTGACGGCAGCCATTTAGAATTATTAAAAAATTTTAAATTTTATAATATACCCATCAAAATCTTCTCTTACGGAATGTAATTTGATACCCTTTTACAATGCGTTCACGTTTCATGAAGTTGTCTTTCCTTTATTGAATAGCCTCTTTGAGTTGCATTAATCAACAGAGCAAAGACGAATAGTGGCAACGGGCAAAGGTTCAAAACCTGTAGTGAACAGTGCAATAATACAGGATGTCGGAATTTCGCAATGCACGTGTGTATGCATAGACAATAATTACAGAAAAGTTATGAAGCCTGATATTACATATTTTGACTACTTAACCGATGCTTCTAAAAGCAGCAAGTTCATTTATATGATTATGGAAAGTTTCCCTCAAGGGATAGTAATCAGTGACCAGGAAGACAGAATTATTTACGCAAATCACAAAATGGCGCAACTAACCGGTTATTCCCGGAAAGAAATGTTAGGTAAAATAACGCATCATTTTTTTCACTTCCCTGATCAACAGTCGCAACTGAAAGAACTGGCGGATAGCAGACTGGCGGGTACTTACGAGACGTATGAGCTATATGTCAGACGATGCTCCGGCGCTCCTTTTATGGCACACATTATAACAGCACCCTATAAGAATCTTGAGGGAAATATCATAGGAACGATAAGTATTGTTACAGATATTACGATCACCAAGCGTCAGGCGGAATTGGAGGCATTGGCTATTGCTGCAACAAAATCTCTCAATTCAGTCATTATTACAGACAAACATTCCAAAATAGAATGGGTTAATGAAGGATTCAAACGACTTTCGGGTTATAGTTTGCACGAAGTTATTGATACTTACGGGGAGGTTCTCCGGCGAGGCCACAACGAGTATTTTTCATCCAAGTTCGCTGAAGCGGTACTCGAAAAAAAGCCGGTGGCATGCTTTTATACGAATTTTAGTAAATCTGGGGAGACTTACGTCGTTAAATCAACAATTACGCCGGTGCTTGACATCAATGGTGATGTTAAAGAAGTAATAATTGTCGAAACCGACATCGGTGGCGACACAGTGTGAGCCGTTATTTATTATCCCCTGGATTTAACATAGTGGAAGAATTGCAACAAAATAAAATTTCAAACCCTATCACTGGTATTCCTTATCAATCCAATTCCGGCAATAAAAAATATAAAACCAAGCAAGCCGTATACAATTAAAGCCCTAAGGTCGCGGTTACCACCATGGCTATTAACAAAAAGCATAGCGCTATAAATTAAACCGGCTATGCCTAGCACAGTTAATATTGCTCCGAAGATTCTTTTGAGATTCATAAGCTGTGTCATTCCAAAGTTGTGCCAGTATACTATAAGGACTGTCACTTCGTGGTTTGCAGATGTGATTTGCAAAACTTGCAAAAACTGTATAGAGAAGTGATGTCCTCGACAATGGCCTCCAGCTCATGTCTCGATAAGGGCAGTGATTCATAGCCAACCCACTCGACATGACCAGCTTTTTGTCTGCATTAAACGAATGATTAAATTTGTTTTAACCTAAAAACAAAGAATGCACGAACAACTCCCCTTTATGCTGGCTCTGGTGGCCGCGATTGTGCTCATTGAAATGCTGGCAGCAAAAATCAAAGTAGCCTATCCTGTATTGTTGGTCATTGCCGGACTTCTGATCAGTTTTGTACCCGGCTTGCCAAAAGTACAGGTTGATCCCAATATGATCTTCTTTATTTTTTTGCCACCTCTGTTATTTGAAGCTGCCTGGAGTATTTCATTTAAGGAAATGAAAAAGTGGTGGCGTATTATTGGAAGTTTTGCTTTTCTGGTTGTTCTTTTTTCCGCATTTACGGTTGCTGTGTTAACCAACTATTTTATTCCCGGATTTACACTGGCGCTTGGGTTTTTACTCGGCGGCATTGTCTCTCCCCCGGATGCAGTTAGCACCGGGGCGATTACCAAATTTGTAAAAGTTTCAAAAGGTACTTCTGCTATTTTGGAAGGGGAGAGTTTGTTGAATGATGCCTCCTCACTTATTATTTTTCGATTTGCTTTGGCGGCGGTAGCTACCGGCCAATTCATTTTCCAGGATGCAGTGCTTACTTTTTCCTGGATGGTTGTTGGAGGTGTTGGTATTGGATTGCTTCTCGGGTGGTTCTTTGTGCAGGCACACCGTTTGTTGCCCACCGATGCTCCTTCAGACATTGTATTTACTTTAATAGAACCTTATTTTCTTTATTGGGTAGCTGAACAATTGCATAGTTCGGGCGTTTTGGCTGTGGTATCTGCAGGCCTTTTTATGGCGAACCGTCAACTTACATTTTTAACCAGCGCCAGCCGTGTCAGAGGCTACAGTTTTTGGGAAGCCTTTGTTTTTATCCTGAATGGAATTGTGTTTATGCTGATCGGATTAGAACTTCCGGAAGTAGTTGAAGGATTAAAAGTGGAAGGAATTCCATTAAGGGAAGCCATTGGTTATGGTGTTCTGGTAACGGGCATTCTTATACTTGCGCGACTTGTTAGTTCTTACACAGCTCTTTTTGCAACGCTCATTTTCAGACCCAGTGTTGCCCCTAACCGAAATAACAGGGGAATGATGTGGAAGACACCTTTGTTGCTGAGCTGGACTGGGATGCGCGGCGTGGTTTCCCTTGCGGGAGCTTTAGCCATTCCTCTTACCCTGGAAAGTGGTGCGACATTCCCCCACAGGAACCTGATTCTTTTTATCACGTTTGTAACAATTCTCCTAACTCTGTTACTTCAAGGCTTAACACTTCCTTATTTTATAAAACGTTCTCACGTATTTGATAGTTTAGGGGAAACAAACGAACATGCGATGAAGATAAAAGTTAAGGATCATTTGGTACGCGAAACGGTCCGTCTTCTTAAGGAGAGAAAGGATATTGAAAATCACAACTATCTTCAGCACATGATGCAACAATGGGAGCATAAGATCAACCAACCTGAACATCTAAGGATGAGTGAAGAAACAAAATTGATCTATCTCGAACTTCTCGAAAATCAACGCTTATGCCTCGCGGAATTAAATAAGGATCCAGACATAGACGACCAGGTTGTGCTAGATCATATCTACCAGATAGATTTGGAAGAGGAACGTGTCAGGTTATTGTAGATTACTTATTAAGTTGTCTACGTTTGATCCTGGCTTTGTATACCTTTTTGCGTTTACTGTATTTCTTTCGGACCTTTTCTAAATCGACCTGGTAATCGAATGCCCTTTTGTTATTAGCATCGCTACCTTCTTTATAGAGTATAACATAAGTGTCAGGCAATGGTTGTTGAAATTTGTACTTTCTTCTTTTTACTTTTGTA
>JAEUTM010000106.1 GCA_016788025.1 Bacteroidia bacterium | reverse complement strand
TCAAGGCCAATTTGTAGCTGATGGTACGGAGAAGTATGCATTTGTAGGAAATTTTAGACACGATTCGATAACAAATAGCCAATTAAGTAATCCAACGCATTTGCCAGCCAATTTCTCAGATTATCTCATAGATGACGTAAGTTTAATAGAATCCGATTTATATGCCTTTGCTGGAAACGACACAATGATATTCGTTGGAGACAGTATATTCTTAGGTAGACAACCAGATATTGGTATTAATGAGGCTTGTCTTTGGTACAAATTACCAAATATGACGATACCGATTGACACAATTGCTGGCTTCTGGATTAAACCTACGAGCACAGAAACTTATATTGTAAAGCAGGAGATCTGTGGAAATGTGAAATGGGATACTGTGATAGTAAAACCTGTTTTGTATACGGGGAATTCACTCTTCGACTTCGCTCATAGTGACATTCGGGTGTTTCCGAATCCCGCGGATCGTTTTTTAGAATTAAAAATCTCAGGACTGGATTTAAAAACGCATTTCGACAAAATCAGTATTTATAACAGCCTTGGTCAAATCGTCACTACCGAAGAAGTAAAAACAAAAATTGGAACTGAAAGTTTGCCTGAAGGAGTTTATCTTTTGGAATTGCGCGGTAATTCCGGGACTGTTAGTAAACGATTTGTTATTGCGCGGTAGTGTGCTTTAGTAGCACGGATTGCATTCCGAAGCGTCGGAACCGCGCTAACGGGCTTTGCCATGGAACTAATGGAGCAGCAGTCTATAAAGCCAGAGGACTCTATCTGTTACTTACTGGACTCGTTTTTAATGCGCCGTTTCCATGTAATGAAAGGCCTGGAGCTAAATCTTCAAAAGAAGAAAGTCAAGCAAAATTTTCTAGGAAAGGTTGGGACTTAGATATCTTTCCTAACCCAACATCAGGTCAGATAAGCATAGTAAATAAAAACTCTGATCAATTACTAAACATTGAGGTACGTGATCTTACTGGGAGGTTGATGTTTAAAACATATATTAAATCAATCGGATTTATTGCTAACTTAGAACTACCGCTAATTAATGGTGCTTACTTAGTAACAGTGAGCAATGAAAAGAATGAACGCATTGTCAAAAAACTGCTTATTTCAAAATAGACTGGTTTATTTAGGTCTTTTATTATATGTCTTTGTCGGATATACAAATAGACAGATCGTTAATTATATTATTAACCCAAGCTTTGAGGTTCTAATAACAAATACCACCACTCCCAATTTTCCTGGTGCGAAATTCTGGGGTGCTACAGACAGTTCAAAATTTTATGGAGAACCGCTGAGTAAAAACACGACTCCGCCGAAAGTTCCGTTGTGTGGATTTACTTACCAATGGCCTCATAGTGGAGACAACCACTTAATTGCTAAGTTTTATTGCACAACTTGTCCAGGTAATATTAGAGGTTATCCACGTAATAGACTCAAGCAAGTTTTAAAGGCAAACACGAGTTATTGTTTTTCGATGTATGTAAATTTGTCGAATCAATCCACTTATGGAATTGACGCCATATGAGCATATTTCGGCGATGAGGGCCTAGATACTATAACTCAATGTAATAAGCCTGTAATATATTTAAA
>JAEUTM010000094.1 GCA_016788025.1 Bacteroidia bacterium | reverse complement strand
TTGTACCATCATTCCATAACCAGTTCCAACTCGGGGCACCATCCGCAACAATGGTTCCTGTTTCGCCGGAACACAGCACAGAATCAGAAAATATTATGTTTATCAGCGGTAATTCGTAAACGTCAAGTACGTATGTTAAGTAAGCAGTACAACCATTTGCATCAGCACCAGTAAGTGTATAAACGGTTGTTGACATCGGAGTGACCGTTGTGGCAGGAGTTAAATCGCCACTGCTCCAACTGTAGGATGTTGCGCCATGAGCAATGAGTGTTTGTGTATCGCCAGCGCATGAAAAAAGATTAGCCTGGCTAATACTAATCAGAGGCGCAGGACTTATTGTCAGACTTACATTCTGTGTTGCAGTACAACCATTAACAGCCGTACCGATAACTGTATAAACTGTATTTGTAGTTGGACTTAAAGACACCGTTGATGTTTGTGCGCCATTAGTCCAGAGGTAAGAAAAGGCGCCCGACACCGTTTGAGTAACAGAAGATCCGTAACAAAGCGTACTGGTACCAGACACTGTTAAAACCGGTAAGGCCATAACTGTTACATTAATGCTGGCAGTGGCCGAGCAGCTATTAGCCGCTATTAAGGTTGCACTATAAATTCCGCTGTCAAGAAGGCTCGTAGAACTTATTACCGGATTTTGGAGAGAAGAATTAAACCCAAACGGCCCCGCCCAGTTTATTGTTCCTCCCCCAGAACTATTTAAATTAAGTGGTACTCCACTGCAAGGTGTGTTAGCGCTGAGTGTGAGTCCCGGAACAGATTTTAGAATAATACTTGTAATAGTCGTTGCAGTGCAACCCATCAAAGAACCTATAATAGTATATGTTGTGGTATTTATTGGGCTTGCCGTATAACTGGAAGCGTTGGAAAGTGTGATGCTTCCCGCTGACCAAGTGTAAGATGTAGCGCCCGAAACACTCAGCGTAGCAACTTCAGACGGGCAAATGGACGCATCGGCAACACTGAGTGTTGGGTTGGGAAGAACCAAGGCACTGGTTGTTCCACTTATAGTACAATTGGATACATCCTTTGCCGTTACAGAGTAAATATAGTTTCCAGGTGTAATAGAATTCAATGTCCATGAAGATGCAGATGGACCGTTTGTCCATGAATAAGTATAGGAGCCATTTGCTCCGCCTGAGGCTGTTCCTGCAAGCACCAGTGAACTACCTTCGCAAACGGTTCCACCATTAACTGAAAGGCTTAAAGATGCCGGCTG
The DNA here is from genome assembly GCA_016788025.1 of Bacteroidia bacterium. GTDB lineage: Bacteria > Bacteroidota > Bacteroidia > B-17B0 > Aurantibacillaceae > Aurantibacillus. The sequence goes on along the minus strand of JAEUTM010000094.1, from coordinate 4,790 downwards.
AGTGATAGTAAAAACGGAATTAACGGAACAGGCGGTTAAATTATCTGTTAATGAAAAACTCCAGGTTCCTGCTCCCAGCGCATTTACCATCGCGGTATTGAAAGTGTTTGTGCCGTTGGTCCATAAATATGTTTGCGAACCTGAACCACCCTGAATGTTTGTCACCACAGCTGTTCCCGTAACGGAACCATAACAGCTTACGGTGTTGCTATGTATTACATCGGCTGTGAGCGGAGTTCCGGGTGAAAATGTTACAAGCCCTATCTGAGAACTATTTGTACCTAAATCGAAGGCTGTAATTGTATAAACACCCGGTGACAGACCAGTTGCAACAGATCCGGTTTGAGAACCAGGCAGCCAGGTATAAGAAAACGGGCCGACACCTGTAGAGCTAACAGTTGCAGAACCAAGCGTTGAACAACTAATAGAAGTTGAGCTGATGGACAAACATGGATTATTTACGAAGGCAGCCTGGCTTATGGTATCTGATCCACCACCACAACTGTAATAAACTATCAGCTGAACAGTATAACCACCAGACGAAGAATAGTTATGAATAGGATTAGTAAGTGTAGAGGTATTTGCTGCGCCGGATCCTGGATCGCCGAAATTCCACAAAAGACTGCTCACTGAGTAGCCTGAAGAGGCACAACCAGAAAAGTTACCGGGTACATAAACACTGCTGAAAGATACCGAATTACAGGCAAGGGCTGTTTGCGTAAAAGGAGTTACCGGCGGATGTTGGGGCGCATAACTATTCATAAAATTGGGCAGAGAATAATTAAGTGTGCCCGAACTTATGGATTGTGCAAGAGCTGAATAGCCACAAGCGGCCCCAGCGGAATTAGGATTATTGATCACATCAAGTCCCACATCCGTCGAACGGGGACTGTAAATTTTATTATCGGGTCCGCGTTGTAAACTGCCAATGCTTTGACCACTTAAAAAACTGGCAACGGTATAAATAGATGCGGCAATTGCGGTTGGAGATCCAGCGCACAAATCCCACTGGAAAAGGCCAGCACCGTTGCTCTGAATTCTGCTGCCGTATAGTTTAGATCCATCCGGAGAGAATTCCACACCCCAGCAAGTGGTGTAACTTGAACTAACAGGAACCAGGCTCAGCGAATTTGAGACAACACCGGTGGTATTGTCAAAATCAAAAAGCTCAAAACCGCTATACATGGTGTTTGGAGGCGCATAATAATTTGCAGTGGCTAGTTTCTTTCCGTTCGGCGAAATTTTAATTCCGCCATATTCGTAAATTACACCTGCACTGCCTGAGTAAACCGCGGGTGAAGAAATTACAGCCGTGGTTCCAATACCTGTGGACGTAATAGGAAACGCTCGGAAACTATTGCTGGTAGTAACAGAAGAAGTCCAGGAACTTGGAGTATAATCCCTCACAACCAGCCAGATATCGCTTCCATTACAGTGCTTCGTAGCTGTCATTTTACAAGGCAATACCGAGCTGGTCAAAGCGGTTAATGTATACACCGGGCTATTCTTAGCAACTACTGAACCGCTTCCTGAAGCAAGGCTCATATCTACTTCAGACTGAAATAATCCTGCTGTTCCGGATGCATTAAAAGTTGTTGTAAAAATATAATAGTTAGAAGTGGTTGAAGGTTTCTTTACGATAATTACGTTTTGATTTCCGGAAGCCGATCCATTTAAACCGGTACCATTGGCCATTACTGAATTACTTGCATCCCAAACAGTAATACCGTTGGTGTAAAACAATAAGTTGCCCGAAGCATCTGCAATACTAGCACACGAAAAAGGGGTATTCATGGTACTTGTGCTAATGCCAGAAGGAGGACTAGTATTAAAATTCAGTCCTACATAAGAACCGAAATACCACTTGTTATTTTCGTTTTGAGAAAATAAAATTGCGCAAGAGCAAACCAGTATAATTATACCGGTCGTTTTTTTAAAGAGTGTTTTCACGAGATCGTTTTAGAATTTGGGTAGCCAAATTTACAAAAAGTATCCATAGAAATGAAGCCCGGATCGTTATAAGAAACGGGATTTTTGAATTTCACCGTATTAAATTACATTTGTCAGATTCCATTAAACCCAAATAATGATTTTTTTTAGAAACACTTTGACACTCCTATCCTTGCTATGTCTTTTAGCTTGCAACAAAGCCCCTGAAGCAGATTTTAGTATCGATGCCAACTTTCATCATCCTGGTCACGGGCCAATATACTTTATGGGACAGCCAATCGTCATCCAGGACAATTCCGTGGATGGTAAAAAATATACCTGGGAGTTTCCTGACGGCACAGTTAGCCACGATAAAAATCCAAGTTATTTAATTCCGATTAATCCACGGATTTCAAAAGAAGAAACCATAACTTTAATTGTCAGTCGTGGCAAGGCAAAGGCAAGTAAAGTGAGCCGGACTTTCAGACCATTCATCCCAGCTCAGGAAGGAGATTACTTTTCCATTGGCAATTTTAAAAATAACAAGCCTTTATTGAAAGGAATATACGCAATAGAAGACGGACAATTCTCATTCCGTTTTACGGAAGAAAACTATCCGGCAAAACTAGAGGGTCGCGTTTTATTCAAGGATCAAATTCCTACACCGGGCGAATACTCGATAAGCGAAGGGTCTGTCAAAGTTCAGGTATCAACCACCGGATACTACGGCAATATGCCTTGTAAATCAAAACCAGAATGGGGCGGTAAGGTATCGGTTAGCAGGATTGACGGCAGGAGACTGAAAATTAAATTTACCGAGATCAGAGTGTATGATGAAATTGGAAAAACGGAGACCCTTGCTTCCGGTGATTTGATATATTAGTTCTCAGCTTTAACGAAGTTTTATTTACTAACTTTTAAAAGCATCTCCTCATTCCCTTTCCATTTCAGTTTTGTAAAATCTTTAGAAACAGCTTCAAGAATCTGTTCTGTTTCAACACCCAGTTTAATAAATGACCCATCGGAAAGTTGGGCAAGTTCAAAGCTGGCAGTCCCATTGTTATAAATCAGTCGGTCGTTCTCAAGATATATTTTCCGAACCAGTTTGCTTTTACTGAGCTCATAGGTAGCCACCATTTTTTTCGCAATCTCAGGTTTTACTTTTTTAATGGTGAGTCCGCTTTTTGTAACATAAGTCGAGTCTATTGACAGATTATAACCTAGAATCATTTTCCCTATATGCGGCGCCATACCCCAGGAATTAACCGCATCATAGAATCCAATACCAAGATTGGTTAACACGATAACACTCACACTGTCGCTTACATATTTAATGTACTCGGTGCCTGTTACTCCGGTATGATTAACAATTAAACGCTTGTTCATTGTTTTTGTAAACCAACCAAAACCATAATCGGAATAATCTCCATTATTCAAAGGGGTTGGAGTCCACATCATACTTTTACTTTGATTGGAAAGCAGTGCTTCTGTATTTAAGACCGAATCCCATTTGCTTAAATCTCTTATGTTTGAGAAAATACCTGAATGTGACGGAATTTCAATATCCCAGACCCTTCGGATGTTAACCAGTTCTCCATTTCTTAATGTATATCCCCTTGCTTCGTAGGGATGCACAACAGTTTGATCGAGTATATAAGAATCCTTCATCCCTACCCTGTCAAAAATATTTTTCTGTATAAACTCCCTGTAACTTCCTGTTACTTTATTTATAATATGACCAAGGAGCTCATAGCCTATGTCGCTGTAGCTAAACTTGCTACCTGGACTGAAATCCAATGAGTCGGTTTTCATAATCGCAAAAGAAGTTTCTTTGCTCAGTTTCAGCCACAAAAGACCCAGATATTGTTCGTTGCTTAGGTTTAAGAATCCTGAATAGCCCGTTCCCATTGCAGGTAAGCCGGAAGTATGAGTCAATAAATGCCTTATTGTTATTCCCTGCCATCTTACCGGACAGGTATCTAAGTACAGTTTTATGGGATCGGACAGGTTAATCTTGTTTTGCTGTGCCAAAAGAAGAATTGCAGCTGCGGTAAATTGTTTAGTAAGGGATGCTAATTCAAAAACGGTATTATCTGTAACCACCGATTTATTCTGAACATCAGCATAACCATAGCTTCTGATTGCAATCAAATGGTGTTTGTCACAAATTCCAAGGGCAAGTCCCGGGATCTTTCTTTTTTCCATTTCGGCACCTATGTATTCATCAATCGCGGTTGATTTATCCTCTACACGTTTTTTGATGCTTTGCGCAGAAATAGAATTTATCGCTGCCATCGTAAATATCACCCCGAGAATTATATGTTTTTTCATTTGGAGAATTGCTCTTTATGCAGTACACCTCTGGTGGGATAAAGTTCATTGGGCTTTACCCGGCAGCGGTGCGGGTTAAACCATTAAAATAAATGACAATATTTTCCTGAAAAATTGCTTTATTCTAAAACAAAACTTAGCTTTGCAGTCCAACAAAAATGCCTCGATGGCGGTCCCGATAGCTATCGGGATGGTAGACGGGATGGTCTCAAACACCAGTGAAAGTTTGAACAATGCCTCGATGGCGGTCCCGATAGCTATCGGGATGGTAGACGGGATGGTCTCAAACACCAGTGAAAGTTTGAACAATGCCTCGATGGCGGAATTGGTAGACGCGATGGTCTCAAACACCATTGTCTTCACTGACATGCCGGTTCGAGTCCGGCTCGGGGTACTAAGCCGGACTTCTCTGTAAAATTTGAGAAGTCCGGCTTTTTTTTGTCCCCTAAACCCTTTGATAATCCGGCAACACAGGCAATAATCGAGTTTACTTCCGGGGTTCGATAATGGTCGATTTTTGCGTCATAAGC
>JAEUTM010000072.1 GCA_016788025.1 Bacteroidia bacterium | reverse complement strand
GGGCCCGCCACTGGCGGTGAGGTATATTTTTTCAATCTTGTTTTCCCATTCTCCTGCAAGACATTGAAAAATAGCTGAGTGTTCGCTGTCCACAGGGTAGAGGTTAACCGCGTGTTCGCGGGCAAGTCTGGTTACGAGGTCGCCAGCTACAACCAGCGTTTCTTTATTTGCCAGCGCTATTTGTTTACGATGTTTAATGGCGTTAATTGTACTTGCTAATCCGGCGTAACCTACAATGCTTGCAAGAACCAGGTCAACACTTTCCATTTCCACAATTTGTTCTACAGCACGACTTCCAGCAAATACCTTGGTATCTGTATTTTTGAGAGCTTCTTTTACAAACTGATATTTTGATTCATCTGCGATTACAACAGCATTGGGTTCAAATTCAAGAGATTGTTTAACCAGCAGATCGGCATTGGAATGCGCCACTAAAACTTCCGCTTCAAATTCCTGTGGATTTTTCCTTATAACATCCAGGGCTTGTGTACCAATGCTGCCAGTGCTGCCAATCACAGCAATTCGCTTCTTTTCTTCCATTGGCACAAAACTGTATATTTTTTTTGGCTTCTGAAATCTTTTTTTGCACAATCAATATACAGCACATAACTTTGTCGCGTCTTATAGGGGTGCCTTTGTATTTTAAGAAAGACGATTTAAGAATTCAGATTTGAGGCCTCATTCAAAATTCTTATCTCTAAAATCTTAATTACAAAGGCTGAGATCAAACCCATCAACACTTCGGTGGACCAAACACCGGCTGTTGAGCACCTGATCAGGTTAGTACCTGCGGAGGGATAATAATTAAAAGTTGATGCGATCCCCTCGTATCAATGTGTTTAATTAAAAGAAATAATAAAAAATGGAAATCAAATCATTTGCAAAGCTTGCTTTTGCAATAGCCTGTGTCTGCATAATTGACGCAAAGGCCCAATTCAGTCTTTCAGGCAAAATCATTAACAACCTGGGAGAACCAGTTCCCTTTGCCGCCATCGGCATTAAAAACACACAACTCACAACAATATCAGATTTATCGGGTGAGTATAGTTTCAAAGGATTGAAACCCAGTACATATGTTATCTCAGTTCATAGCGTAGGTTTCCTGAATAAAACCGACACCATTGTCTTAAATGGTGATCTTAATCATAATCCTGTAATGATAGCATCCAGCAAGCAATTAGATGAAGTAGTTGTAGACGCAACCCGCGTCGATAAAACAAACGGCATGGCATATAGCAATGTTGATGCGGAAACAATCAACAAACAAAACCTTGGACAAGACGCACCATATATGCTCAATCAACTATCGAATGTCGTGGTGAGTACAGATGCAGGAAATGGAGTTGGGTACACCGGTATCCGGATTCGGGGTTCTGACCCTTCACGCATAAACGTTACCATCAACGGAGTGCCTGTGAATGATGCCGAATCACAAGGGGTCTTTTACGTAAATATGCCTGACCTGGCTTCAAACACAGATAATATACAGGTACAACGTGGAGTAGGGACTTCAGGAAACGGCGCCGGCGCTTTTGGAGCAACAATTAATTTTCAAACAAACCAGCTTAAAGAGAAGCCTTATGCGAAGGCAGTATCTACTGCTGGTTCCTTTAACACCTTTCGGAATACGTTAATGGCTGGTACAGGATTGCTTAATGATCGCTTTACACTAGACGCAAGAGTTTCCAAAATTACGAGTGATGGATACATAGACCGGGCAAGTTCAGATCTCAACTCCTATTATCTTTCAGCCGGCTACTATGGAAAAAAAAGCGTTCTGAAGCTGATCAATTTTTACGGTTCTGAAAAAACATATCAGGCATGGTATTACGTTCCGGAAGACTCTATAAAAAACGGCAACAGAACGTTTAATCCTGCGGGACTTTATTTTGATGGAAAAGGAAAGGCACGTTACTATGACAACGAAACAGACAATTATAAACAGAATAATTTTCAGCTGCATTTTATTCACCAGTTTAATTCCCGCCTCAGTCTAAATGTAACAGCTCACTATACCAAAGGCGCAGGTTATTACGAGCAATATAAGGATCCTAGTCAGGATAGTGCTTTTTACTCCTCGGGCTCTTATTTTTCAAGATATAATTTACCAGATCTTGTTATTGGTGGGGATACGATCATGCAAACTTCTCTTGTCCGTCGTCTCTGGTTGGACAACGATTTTGGCGGAGGAATTATAAATCTCAATTATCGCATTAATGCACGATTGAATATGGTCTTAGGCGGCGGTTACAATCAATATTCCGGAAGGCATTTTGGCAGGCTTATGTGGATGCAGTACGCAGGTAATACGAATATAGATTTTCAGTACAGTCGCTACACCACAGAGAAAACAGACGGAAATATTTATTTAAAAACTAATTATCGACCCATTTCAAAACTCAATATTTTCCTTGATTTGCAGCTAAGAAAACTCAATTACCATTATTTCGGTTTATTGGATTCTACCAATCAAGACTACCAGAATCAACCTTATACTTTTTTTAATCCTAAGCTCGGTTTAAGTTATGATCTTAATAGACATCTTAACGGGTATGCTTCGATTGCTATCGCTAATAAAGAACCAAGCGGGGATGATTTGATTAAAAATTTCCCTTCATCACGACCCGTTTCTGAAAACATGGTGGACCTGGAAATTGGCGTTAAGTACTCGGCAAGGAAAATTTATATGGCAGTCAACTTTTATAACATGCACTACAAAGATCAACTGGTTCTCAACGGCCAGGTTGATAATGTTGGGAATCCAAGACACGTTAATGTAGCGAATAGTTTCAGACGAGGAATTGAGCTGGAATTAAGTTATGAGCTTAACAAATATTTAGTGTTTGGTGGCAACCTTAGTCTGTCTTCCAACAAAATTGAAAATTTTAAGGAATATATAGACGATCAACATGTTAATCAATATTCTAATACCGATATTTCTTTTTCCCCAAACCAGGTGTCATCAGCGATATTCACTGTAAAACCCTTGTCTGGACTGGAAATTTCGTTCATTAATAAAAACATAGGAAAACAGTATCTCGACAATACGTCAAATTCTTCGCGAAGCATAGCGGCCTACAATGTTCTTGATGCCAGGATCAATTATAACATAAAAACCAAAATAATCCCGGAAATTGGGTTGATGCTAAGTGTTTATAATCTGCTGAATGAAAAATACTCAACCAATGGTTATACCTATAGTTATTATGTGGGAAGCGATCTTCAGACCTTCAATTATTTTGCACCTGCAGCCGGGACGTATGTTATGGGTGGAATTAGTCTTAAGTTCTGATAGGACTTGAATAGTACAAACAAAAAAGCCCGTTTTTACGGGCTTTTTTGTTTTATTTTTTTAGATAGGTTAGAAAATAGATCCTATCACATGCATAAGTTTTTCAATCTGGCTATGCCATAAAAGTTTAGAAGATTCTCTGTCTGAAACGCTTTCTGCAAAATCCGTAATAATTAATGAAATATCATTTGTAAGGTCGTCGCGCTGAATTCTAAACTCAAAATAGCTGCCATCTGTTTTATCCACCCACTGAAAACGCACCACTTGTAGTTCAACTGTTTTTAATAAACGAGCCTGTTGCATCGTGTCTTCCCAAATAAAGGTATAAATGCCATTCCGGATGTTAAGATCGTCGCAAAACCATTCTGAAAGCCCGCTGGGAGTTGACAGGAATTCGTATAGCATTTCCGCAGAGCAATGAACCACAAATTCCATCTCGAATTTCCCATTTGGCTCCTTTTCTACTTTCACAGCATAAGA
>JAEUTM010000618.1 GCA_016788025.1 Bacteroidia bacterium | reverse complement strand
AGCCGTTGGAATATTCCAGCCATAAGCCAATTTGGTTTCGTCGATAATTGTTGTGAGTTTTATGGAAAGTAAACTCCACACTGAACATACAGTGTAAACTCCCGTAATAATACTTAAAGGCAAATTTGAAATCGGATGATCCCCTACTAAATTACCAGTACTGAGTTGATAAACAAGCACTGACCAGAAAAAAAATGTAGGCGTTATTAAAAAAACAAGCCAGAGCAAATTCTGCCTTATTTTTTGTTCTTCCGTATAAAGAGTCTTAACCATAAGTAGTTAATCCTCCGACCCAGAATGCCCTAGCTCATGTACGATTCGATACTGGTATCGAAAGATCTTTTGTATTCTGAAACAGAACCATAATTAGTTCCATCAATCACGATCGCATTACCTTTTACAGTTCCCAACTGTTTGAATGGAATGTTTTGTTTTTTCAATTCAGCTTCCAACGCTTGTGTTTTGTCTTTTGAAACACTCACCAACACACGACTTTGAGCCTCCCCAAATAAAAACGCATCCTTACGAACACTGTTATCTGATTGAATTTCAAATCCGAAATTGTTTACCATCGCACTTTCAAGCAAAGCCATAAATAAACCACCGTCACTCAAATCGTGTGCAGACTGAATGTTCTTAGAGCGAATTAAAGAAGTAACCGCTTGCTGAACATTATACTCCGTATCCAAATCAAAATAAGGTGCAGGAGAATTTTTTACTTTGTGGTAGCTGTATAGATATTCAGAACTTGAAATGTCATTTTTGCTTTCACCAAGCAGATAAATCACATCACCCTCTTGTTTGAAGTCAAGCGTCATTTGATCCGCTTTGTCTTCCACGATTCCAATCATTCCAATCGTCGGGGTTGGAAACACAGGACCTTCATAGCTCGACTGATTATAGAAACTCACATTTCCACCTGTTACCGGCGTTTGGAATTTAAGACAGGCTTTGCTCATTCCTTTTATAGAACCAACAAACTGCCAGTACACTTCCGGGTTATATGGATTACCGAAATTTAAACAATTGGTAACGGCGCTTGGAATTCCACCAGAACAAACAATGTTACGTGCCGCTTCACTCACGGCGATTGCGCAACCAACTTCAGGATCGGCATTCACATAACGTGAATTGCAATCAACGGTCATGGCAAGTGCTTTTTTGCTTCCCTTAATATTTACAATGGCCGCATCGCTTGCATGGTTAGTACTCATGTTTACGGTACCTACCATTGAATCATACTGATTATAGATCCATCGTTTGCTCGCTAAGTTGGGGTGTTTAGCAAGATGCTGCATTACCGGCTTAAGATCTTTTGGTTCCTGGATGCTATCGATTTTAAATTTCTTAGACTCTGCGTAATATGCAGGTTCTTTATAATCACGTTTGTATACCGGAGCTCCGCCACCCAACACTAAATCGCCTGCTGGAACATCCGCAACCAGTTCGTCGTACATGTAATATTTTAAACGGTCGCCATTAGTTACCTCACCGATTTGTTCACAATTGAGATCCCACTTATCAAAAACTTTTTTCACCACGTCTTCTTTTCCTTTTTGAACCACCACAAGCATACGCTCTTGTGATTCCGATAAAAGAATTTCGAAAGGGTGCATACCAGCCTGGCGTGTTGGCACCTTGTGGAGCCAAATGTTCATGCCATGTTTCCCTTTGGCACTCATTTCAGAAGTGGAACAGGTAATTCCTGCAGCTCCCATGTCTTGCATGCCAATTACAGTACCTGTTTTGATAACTTCCAGCGTTGCTTCCAATAAAAGTTTTTCCTGGAACGGATCACCCACCTGAACCGAAGGCAAATCTTTTGCTGAATCTTCGGTAAGATCTTTACTTGCAAATGCCGCACCCGCAATTCCATCCTTACCTGTGGAAGAACCTACAATAAATACCGGATTTCCTGCGCCATATGAAGTAGCACTCACAGTTTCGCCTTGTTTCACAATCCCAACACTCATAGCATTTACAAGCGGGTTCACATTATAACACTCATCAAAAAACACTTCGCCACCAACAGTTGGAATGCCAAATGCATTGCCATAATCACCAATTCCCTTCACTACACCTTTAATTAACCATTGGGTCTTTGGAGAGTTAATATCCCCAAAACGCAAAGAATTTAATTGTGCAATAGGGCGAGCGCCCATCGTAAAAATATCGCGGTTAATTCCACCAACACCAGTAGCTGCGCCTTGGTATGGTTCTAAAGCGCTAGGGTGGTTATGTGATTCGATTTTAAAAGCACAACCTAAACCATCTCCAATATCCACCAGTCCGGCATTCTCTTCTCCGGCTTTTGCAAGCATATGAGGACCGTCTTTTGGAAGGGTTTTTAACCAGGTAATAGAGTTTTTATAAGAACAGTGCTCGCTCCACATTACCGAGAAGATAGAAACCTCCGTGAAATTGGGCGTTCTGCCCAAAATAGATTTAATCTTCTCAAATTCTTCCGGTAAAAGCCCCAGATTTTTTGCGGCTTCCACATCTGCCAACTGTTCAGAATATTTAACGCTTGCCATAATTTAAAAATGAATTGCAAAGATATTGATTTAACGGCTTTTAGGGGGATTTTTTAATAAACATTTGCCTTTTGTCGGCTTTTTTACGGCACTTATCTTAATTTATCATCAAACCGGCCTTTCACCGCTTACAAACTTCACCTGTTTTTCTATATTTGATTCAACTAATTCGGGTCCATGCTGTCTAACACTTTTAAAATCTGCCTGTTACTTGCTGTTTTGTTCCAATTCCAGGGACGAGCTCAAAAGTTCACCCAATTCTCAACTGACACTACCAAGTTTATGGGTGATCTTGAGCAGTATTTCCTTGATAATTCAGCAAACAAAGAAACTGCGGCTGATTACATGCGCAGCATGCAGAAACTGTGGAAAGAAAATGTGATAGCGGGCTACTACAAGGAGATTGTGATGGAAACCTCCAACGCAATGCTTACCAAGCGCATGAAGCCCTATCCCTATTTTATGGGCTACCTCAATACTGTTGTAAATGCCATTCAGGCAAATCAAAGCACCGAAGATTTTCAGAACTGGCAGGCCTGTATCGAAAAAATCCTTAAAGGTAAATCCTTCAGAGGCGTACAGGACTTCCTGGACGTGAGCGAAAATATTTTTAAAAACAATACATTTTATAAAACTCCTTCTTACCGTTACTATAGCCTCGAACCCAACTATCGTTTTGTATACGATTCTATTCCGGTGGTTGTGTTTGATGCGGTAACCATTGTAGGCGCCAATCCCCGGGGAGATAGCATGGCTATTGAAGAAACAAGCGGAACCTATTATCCGACCAGTGGCAAGTTCGTTGGCAAAGGCGGAAAAGTAGGCTGGGGCAAAGCCGGACTCGATAACGACGTATATGCTTCTCTCAGGCGATTCACCATCGATTGTAAGACTGGTAGTTATAGCAGTGATAGCGCTACCTTCAATGGTAAACAATATTTTGATAAACCACAGCTGGGAAAAGTAACCGACCGGATTATTACTGAACACAAAGAGGAGTCTTCCTATCCCCGTTTCGACTCCTACAGTAAACGTCTTTTAGTAAAAGACATCTATCCTGACGTTGATTACGATGGTGGTTTTGGTATGCGCGGATCCAAGTTCATTGGGTCTGGTAACGGCGCAAACATGGCCAGGATCATTTTTAAAAACAACGGCGTCAAATTTCTGGAAATAAGCGCCAGAGCCTTTGGTATGAACAAGGATAAAATTGTTGCAAACCCGGGAGTCGTTAAGTTCTACCTCGATAAAGACACTATTTACCACCCTGGTTTAAGTTTCACGTATCTGGTTGAAAAAAGGCAGGTAACCATTCTGCGTGGTGATGATGGCTTACAGAAAACACCCTTCCTGAATACCTTTCATAAATTCGACATGTACTTTGAACAAATTGTGTGGGTGATTGACGAACCAATTCTCGCCTTCAACTTTTTGCCTAACAACTTTCAGGGGGAAGCTTTTTTCGAATCGAGTGATTTTTACAATCGTGACAAAGCAGAATCCATAAAAATGGGTGAAAAGATTAGTCCCATTACCCGGATGATAGAATATTACAATACCAACAACAAGCCAGAATCTTTCACTGTTGTGGATTTTGCGAAACACATAAAATACCTTGCCAACGATCTTCGTCCAATTATCTTTAAAATGGCTATCTACGGCTTGATTTATTTCAATCCCGAAACCGATGTAATTACCGTGAAACAACGTTTGTTTGATTACGCAGAAAATGCAAAACACAAACACGATTACGACATCATCACTTTACACTCTGTGATTCCCGGTAAAGACAACGCTACCATGAATCTTCTTAACTACGATCTTACGATACACGGTGTAAAGAACGTATTGTTAAGCGATACCCAAAAAGTATTCATTTTTCCAAGAGGCGGAGATCTCCTTGTAAAAAAGAATCGTCGGATGGAATTCAGTGGCACTGTTGCATCGGGTAAATTCGAGTTTATCGGAAAAGAATTCAATTTCGATTACGATCAGTTTAAAATCGACATGAAAACCATCGATTCGATCCGGATCTTCGTAGAAGCCTTTGAACCCGATGTGAATGGTAATATTCCATTTAAAAAAGTTCAGACGCTCATTGAAAACGTGAACGGTGAATTACGGATTGACGCACCTAAAAACAAAAGTGGTTTCGGCAAAGCGCCTACCTTTCCAAGCTTTAAAAGTTTTAAAGAGAGTTATGCGTATTACGATAAGCGGCAAATCTTCAAAGGCGTATATAACCGCGACAAATTTTATTTTAAACTGGATCCTTTCAGCATCGACAGTCTGGATAACTTTCGAAACGAACGTCTGAGATTTGAAGGGACCTTTTCTTCTGCAAGTATCTTCCCCGATTTCAAAGAAACACTCGGCCTTCAAAAAGACTATTCTCTTGGCTTCATCAGGCAAACGCCACCAGGCGGTTACCCAATATATAAAGGTAAAGCAACATTTGAGAAAGAAATACGCTTAAGTAATAAAGGCCTGCGTGGCGGTGGTGATTTTAATTTCAGCTCCAGCGCTTCCAAAGTTCCTGATTTGATCTTTTTTCCGGACAGCGCCAATGCCGTTGCTACAACGTTTGACGTGAAAGAAGGAGACAATCCTGAATTTCCAACCGTTCACGGTGATACGGTAAGATTACACTTTATGCCTTATGAAGATTTATTACAGGCATATGATACAAAAAAACCTTTCCTGGCCTATAAAGAAAAAGTTGAATTTCATGGTCGGTATGACCTAACGTTTAAAGATTTAGTTGGCGATGGTATTGTAAATTTTGATAAAGCAAATCTCACTTCCAACAAGATTCTTTTTGTTAAGAGGCGAATGTTTAGCGATACAGCAAACTTTCGTTTAAAAGCTTTCGAGGAGGAAGGCTTTACCTTCAGCACAGTGAACGTTAATGCAAAGATCGATTTTGATCAGCGAATCGGCGAATTCGTAACCAATGGTGAAGGGTCTTACGTAAAATTCGACAAGTGCCAGTACATTGCCTTCATGGACCGTTTCAAATGGTATATGGATGCCGAAGATATTGAACTGGGCGACACGCAGAAAAAACTTAATGCTGATACTACCTCTGAAGCAGGACTTGATCTCGAAGGACCAGAATTTATAAGTATCCACCCAAAACAGGACTCGCTGCGTTTCTTTGCTCCAGGCGCGAAATACAACCTTCGCAAATACATCATTCATTGTAAAAATGTTCCCTTTATCAACGTAGCCGATGCTCGCGTTTTTCCAGAGAACGGAGACGTAACAATTTTTAAGAATGCTGTGATGGATACTTTGAGAAAATCTTCTATCCTTGCGAATACTGTAACAAAGTTCCACAACATTCGCAATACCACTACCAGCATCTATGGCAGGCGAAATTATCTTGCATCTGGTGAATATCAATACCTTGACGAAAATGACAAACCTTACCTGATAAAATTTAAAACAATAAGACCAGACACTTCCGGTCAGACAATATCTGACGGCGAAGTTCCCGAAAAAGACAATTTTAAATTCAATGATTTTTTCAGTTTCGCAGGTCAGGTACATTTACAAGCCACACAACAATTCCTGACATTTGACGGCGGAACAAAGATCGTACACAACTGTAATAAAATTGGCAAATCCTATTTGAAATTTACCGGTGAAATCAATCCGAAAGAAATTTTGATCCCTATTCCTAAAAAGGCAATTGATATGCGTGGTGCGGCAGTGGGAACAGGTTTATTCTATAATCCCGATTCAAATGCGGTGTTTGCTTCTTTTCTTTCCCTGCAAGGAACCCGCAGCTCGAAAGATGTGATAGAGGCGGATGGTCTTCTTACCTATGATAAAGAAAATCAGCAATACGAAATCTCGAACAAAGAAAAACTTGAAGAGATGAGTTTACCAGGAAACTACGTGAGCCTGAATACAAACAACTGTGTGATAAATTCAGAAGGTAGTTATAACATAAGCAGCGATCTTGGACAAATTAAACTGAAATGTGTGGGCAATGGATTTTACAATGCGGTTAATGATAGCGTGAATTTTAATCTGATGATGGTCTTCGATTTCTTTTTCGATAACGGATCCCTCAAAAAAATGGCCAAGGACTTCGAACTGTATCTCGGCTCACTCAATCCAACACCTTTTGAAGGCGACCTGTTTAATCACGGGATAATAGAAATTTTAGGAAAAGAGAGAGGTGACCGCGCTTTGTCTGAATTGAACTTATATGGCAGTTATAAAAAATTTCCCGACGAACTTGAAAAAAGTCTGGTGCTAAGCGATGTTAAGATGACCTACAACGCGCGTGCGAAGGCATATTTATCCACCGGAATGATTGGGGTTGGAAACGTTCTTAAAACAGAACTTTTCAGGTATATGAATGGGATCATCCAGATCAAAAAACAAAGGGGCGGAGACGTTCTCGATATTTACCTGGAGCCTGATGCCAACACCTGGTATTACTTTACGTTCAGTCGTGGTACCATGCTTGCCGTTAGCAATAACAACGAGTTTAATAAAGGCCTGGAGGAGTTGAAACCGAAAAGCAAAAAAATGGATATCGAGAAAGGGCCATCTTACCGCTTTGACTTAACAAACAAGAAAAAGAAGGACCAGTTTATTTCAAAACTGAAACAAATTGGTGCTTTCGGCAATGAAGAAGAAAAGAAAGAAGAGGAATAGTTATGAGAATATTTGTTTCTGCTTTTATTTTATTTTTCTCGTTCAAATCCTTTTGTCAGGGTCCGAAATTCGAAATTAAATTTTCGGAACCAATGGCTGTTTATGTTTATGTAGAACATCTTTCAGCCAAACACGGAGACAATGCTTTCAAAAAGAAATTCCAGGTGTCTACATTCTACAATGAAAAGTACAAGGCTCTACTGGCCCAGTTCGATACGCTGAGATTAAATTATACTTACGAATTCGAACAATATCCATTTTCGTCGAAAATTCCGGGCATGACAGAAGGACTTTTGAAAAAATGTTTGGTGAGTAGCGCTAATCTGAAGGACTTTAAACGAAAAGCCATCGGTATTATTCCTAATTCCGATCTTTTACAACTCTCTGCTATTCTATATGATTTCCAACAGGTATATCGCGAATTGGTTTACCAACCTGTGAAAGCGAAGTTTGAAAAACAGCTCGCTGAGGTAACGGAATTTGTGAAGACTAAAAACATCAGCGCTTATGTCGACAAAGGCCTGTTCTTCTACAAATCATACTGGGAAGAATCGTTCCCTTTTGAAATCGCTTTTTACCCGCTGCCCTATCCAGAAGGTTTTACCGCCGAGGCTTTCTATAATACTGCAGTAAGTGGCCTGAGAAGTGACAACAAAGACTATATAACACTTGTTAGTGTTATGCTCCATGAAATCTTTCACATGTTATATGATGAGCAGCCGGTCAGCGTCAAACGCAACATTTCAAGCTGGTTCGCAGCAAATCCTGCACCTTGCGGAACTTATGCCTACCTTCTGCTTAACGAAGCTCTTGCTACCGCGCTTGGAAACGGTTATGTGTTTAACTCGCTGGCAGGTAAGGCTGATGAGGACGATTGGTACGATCGGAAATACATTAATGATATTGCAAAAAAGATTTATCCCCTGGTGAGCGATTATATAAGTCAGAAAAAACCTATCGACGAGGCATTTGTAAATTCCTACATCAAGATTTATGATGAAAATTACGGCAACTGGATCAACGAATTGGACAATCTGATGTGTTACCGTTACGTGCTCTCGGATAACATGTCAGATTACGATGTAATCCGGAACAAATACCGTTATGCTTCCTATTCTCAATTCGAAGACCAGGTAAACGAATATTCGCTTGCCAAATTACAGAATACAAAACTGACTAAGGTCGTTATTGTATCGAAGGAAAACGAGGCAAAACTCGCTTTGGTAAAAAAACAATTTCCAGAACTCAAAAACTGGAAATACAAGGCTAAACAGGAGTTCTTTTATGCTACTCAACTGGATGATAAAACGCAAATCATCATCATCAATACACTCAAGAGCAGCACCGAAAAAATGTTTGAGGGAATGGTGCTTCTACCCCAGCAAATCGAAAAAAAATAGTCGCGTCTTTCGAACGCGACTATTGATAGTTTTACATTTGAAAAATTACAACCCGAGAAGAATTTCTTCCGGATTTTTACCGCCAAACAACATTCTGCTTGGATTCTCAAGCATTTCTTTCACTTTTACGAGGAATCCCACACTTTCTCTTCCGTCAATAATACGATGGTCATAGCTCAAAGCAATGTACATCATCGGTCTGATCACAACCTGGCCGTTCACCGCCATTGGTCTTTCCACAACATTGTGCATTCCAAGGATGGCACTTTGAGGAGGATTAATAATCGGAGTACTCATCATACTTCCGAAAACACCGCCGTTTGTAATGGTAAACGTTCCACCCTCCATATCAGGAATGCCTAATTTTCCGTCTCTTGCACGAATCGCCAGATCTTTAATACCGGCTTCGATTTGAGCGAGGCTCATTAACTCTGCATTGCGAAGCACCGGAACCATTAGTCCTTTAGGCGCACTTACAGCAATTCCAATATCGCAATATTTATTAAAAACAATTTCTTCACCGTCAATCATTCCATTCACTGCAGGAAAATGATACAGGGCCT
>JAEUTM010000570.1 GCA_016788025.1 Bacteroidia bacterium | reverse complement strand
TGGGCGTCGAAGCTACTTGGATCGGCATTGGGCCGGGGATACACATAAATATGGTGTGCTTTAAGGATTTCCTCATAGTTTTTCCACTTGTGAAAATTCTCAAGATTATCTTGCCCCATAATGAGACTGAAACGATGTTGCGGATATTTTTCGTTTAAGTGAACAAGTGTATTAATAGTGTAAGAAGGTTGCGTCAGTTTAAATTCAATATTTGAACTACGAATGCCTGCATATCCATCAATTGCAAGATCCACCATAAAAAGTCTGTGATTCTGATCGAGGAGCTGGTTTTTGTTTTTAAGTGGATTCTGGGGGCTCACCACCATCCATACTTCCTCCATGTCGGTAAAACTCAGCATATAATTAGCAAGGGCCATGTGCCCGATATGAACAGGGTTAAAAGAACCAAAAAACAAACCAATATGCATGCCTTAAAATTACAGGTAATTTTCCTACCGCCGCCGTAGAAGCTTGTCTAAATTCAATTTAATTTTATCATTATGCTGTTTTTTGGCTGCACCTTCGTTAGATTTTTCGAGATAATTAGCTTCATTATCCCTGCAAAATCTGTCTTGGCTCGCTCAAAAAACAGCATAATCATTTCATAAAATTAAATCCAGACAGCTTCTTAAAAATGCTATTTTTGATCGCATGAATCCTTTTTCTCTCCTAAACTTTCTTTATGTTCCGCATAGTGGTAAAGAAGGAGAG
Organism: Bacteroidia bacterium; assembly: GCA_016788025.1. Lineage (GTDB taxonomy): Bacteria > Bacteroidota > Bacteroidia > B-17B0 > Aurantibacillaceae > Aurantibacillus. The sequence goes on along the minus strand of JAEUTM010000570.1, from coordinate 21,268 downwards.
CTTTTTGAACTGACGGAATCAACAGCATATGAGCACAATTCCGTAATCCTTATTCCATATCAGAATCCTCAGACTAGCAAGATACAGCCACGATTCTTTAAAACTACAAACAGGCAGGATTACGTTCCTGTTATGGAAACGGTCAAAGCATCTGATATTTTGATACGTGCAAGAACAAGTCGTAATCAATACCTGGAAAATGTTATCGCTCTTAAGCAACACATTCAACGGGGTAATATTTACGAAATAAATTACTGTATGGAGTTTTATGCCGAAAATGTATCGATTGATCCCTTTTCGATTTTTCAAAAACTCTACGATCGTTCAAAAGCCCCCTACTCTGCCTTGCTGAAAATGGGAGATGAATTTATTATTTGTACCAGTCCGGAGCTATTCCTGAAAAAAGAAGGAGATATTTTATCAAGCAAACCTATTAAAGGAACGGCAAAAAGAGGAGGCTCGCCGGAGGAGGATCGTAATTTAAAAGAACAGCTGCATAATAGTCTGAAAGAAAGAACCGAAAATGTAATGGCTGTTGATGTAGCCCGAAATGATTTATCAATCCTGGCGCAGAAAGGAAGCGTTCACGTTAACGAACTTTACAATATTGAAAGTTTTGAGACGGTTCATCAAATGGTTAGCACGGTAAGTTGCCGGTTAAAACCAGGCTTGAGCTTTTCTGATATTATCGCTGCTACTTTTCCGATGGCAAGCATGACCGGTGCGCCAAAATTAAGAGCTATGACCTTAACTGATGAATTCGAGAATTTTAAACGAAACTATTATTCAGGAACGTTAGGAATTGTGGATGAAAAAAATGATTTCAGACTTTGGGTGATCATCCGCAGTATATTTTACAATGCCAAAACAAAACAACTTTCTATTGCGGTTGGAAGCGCCATTACTTATTTAAGCGAGCCAGAAAAGGAATACGACGAGTGTTTGCTGAAAGCTGCGGCGATGCTAGAGGTACTGAATGCGAGGCTATGAGTAGATGGGACTGCAGCGAATTTTAGCTTTGTCAGCTTTACGTCTTGGTGCTTAAACAAGATAAAGAGAGGTAGAAACCGCAAAGACGCTAAGGATAACGCAGGCAATATGCTGGACTTGGTGTTACATTATTTAATATTATTTCGTTGATACCCGCTTATAATATTGAATTTAACACAGTACAGCTCGGTAGACTAGAACGTGAACCCAGTGAGATCTCTTAAAGACCTATCCTCCTTTATATTTTTCAGCGAGTTTTTTCGGTGCAACGCCACAGTAAGAGAGGGTCATGGCATCGAGCAGCATATCTTTTCTCACTTTATTTAGTTCAAAATATGTCCATCCGAGTTTTCCCCATTTATTTGGAATCGGATAAATAGTATCCTTGTCAAAGGCGGAAAAAACAGACTGGTGAACCAAACTTAATTTAAAACAGGCGCGTTTATTTTCGGAGTCAAGCGTAGCAAAAATTTTTTTACCGACGCGAAAAGAATTTTTCTCAAAGTGCGGCTGTTCTTCAGCGCCTTCAAAAGACAATGCCATTTTACGTGCTGTTTCCAGGCTAACCATGATTATTTTAAAAAAGAATTAATTTCTTTATAAGATCTACCAATTCCACCATAGACTTCGCATGGGCGCGGCGTTTAGAACTGACATTTCTTTTAATTATTTAGCTTTTTCTTCCCAGATAGATACCAGGTTCACAATCGTTTCAACAGCTTTTTGCATGTCCTGCGAACTCACCCATTCTTGTTTGCTGTGAATGCCGTGTTCCCCGGCAAAAATATTTGCACATGGTAATCCCATAAAAGAGAATCGCGATCCGTCTGTTCCTCCACGAATGCTATCCAGTTTTGGACTCAAACCGCTGCGTTTAATTGCTTCGAGAGCATTCTCCACTACCGCCGGATGTTTATCCAGTATTTCTCTCATATTGCGGTATTGTTGCGTAACCGTGAATTCATAACAACTTTTATCATAACCTGACAATACATCTACCGTAATCATCCTTAATTCGTCTTCTAATGCGAGAAGCGTTGGTGTATCAAAGGCGCGGATGATAAATTTAATCTCCACTTCTTCCAATCCTCCGCTGATATTGGTTGGGTGGATAAAAGGTTGCTTTTTTTCTGTTGTCTCCGGCGTTTTGTCCTTTGGGATTTTATTGATAATCTGAGCTGCAATTTTAATCGCATGCTGCATTTTATCTTTGGCATAACCCGGATGCGTAGAAAATCCTTTAATCTTTATGCTTACGCCATCAGCGCTAAATGTCTCATTTTCCAACGAACCAACCGTTCCTCCATCCAGTGTGTAGCCAAAATCGGCCCCTAACTTTTTCATGTCGGCTTTATCTGCGCCTCTTCCAATCTCTTCGTCCGGAGTAAACAAAATTCTGACTTTCCCGTGTTTCACCTCTGGATGCGTCATCAAAAAGTGGGCGGCATCCATAATTTCGGCGACACCCGCTTTGTCGTCCGCGCCGAGCAAAGTTGTTCCATCGGTTGTTATTATATCGTTACCAATTTGATTTTTTAGTTCAGGATGTTCGGATACTTTAATAACCTGAGATTTGTCTCCTGGTAAAACAATATCCTTACCATCGTAGTTTTTATGCACCACCGGTTTGACATTAGTTCCTGTACAATCCGGCGCTGTATCTACGTGAGAACAAAAACAAAGTACAGGCACATTTTTAGAAGTGTTGCTCTCTATAGTTGCATACACATAACCGTGCTGATCGATCTCCGCATCTTTGATTCCCATTTGTTTTAGTTCCTCCACCAGCAAACGCGAAAGGTCCTTTTGTTTTTCTGTACTCGGACAAGTTGGTGAATCGGGATTGGACTGTGTATCAATTTTGGCGTAGCGAACGAAGCGATCGGTAACTGTAAATTTATAGTCGTTAAAATTCATAGATAAACGGTTCTTACAAGCTTCTAAAATTACTAAAAATCTGTTGGAATTGTTTTTCTTTGAACGATGCAATTATTGCGATTACGGTATTACCAGACGAGACGTGATTTGGGCCTTTGGTTTGTGCTACTTGTTATCGGTGCTTTTTATCTGAGCCTTGGCATCAGCGAGAACGATTCCATGCGAGGTACCTTTATTGCGGGGATGGTTGTAACAGGTATTTACAGTTTTCATCAAAACAGACAGGACCTCCGTTTTATCCGTACTTACCTTCCGTCACCAACTCTTCAGATAGTTCTCAACTATAATTTACTGATACTTCCTTGTTCTGCTGCGCTCTTACTTAATCATCAATGGTGGCTGGCAGCGGCGATCCACATAGCTGTATCCATTACAGCCATTACTTCCCGGCGGACGCGGAGCAGAACCATGCTCTTTTTAGAACGTTTTATTCCAGCCCATCAGTTCGAATGGCTTAGTGGCTTACGCCGGCATTTTTTTCTGATTGTAGTTTTAATACTTGTCGCCATTTTTTTAAGTCCGGTTAAGTTGTTTGGAGTGGTAGCACTTTTTCTTATTAATACTGTTTTTCTGGGTTTTTACAGCCTTTCTGAACCCTTAGTTATGTTGAATCCTGATTTCCTGGAACCCTGCGAATTCCTGAAACAAAAAATCCAGTTTCTCAATCGCATTGTGCTCAGCATCAATTTACCACTGCTAGCGGTGAATTCACTTGTACATCCGGAAAGTGCCTGGTTTGCCGCTTGTTTTTTGATAGGCACATTACTCCTCAACTCTTCCATTGTTTTTATAAAATATGCGCAGTATCAACCAAATGTCACGCAGGGATTCAGCATTGATCAGCTGATTTTATTTGCAGGGCTCCTGGTGCCATATCTCCTCCCTCTGTCGTTTTATGTGTATTACAACAATCGACAAAAGGCCATCACCACGCTTCAGCATTACCAAAATGATTCACATTAAAATTCCTGAATTCCGCTATTCAGACAATACCATCCTGCGCAACATTCAACTTGATCTCGAAGAAGGGAAAGCTTATGGTATCGTTGGATTGAACGGGGCTGGCAAAACTACGTTTTTTCGACTGTTGAGTGGATTTCTGAAGGCAGATGGAATGTCTATCCTCCGGGACAACCAGATAATTCCCAAAAAAACAATCGCCTACATCGATAGCGAAATTTTCTTTTATCCGAAGCTAACGGCCGGAGAGTTTCTGAGCGTATTTAAACCCGGTAGTGGCCATTACAACGAGAAGGCCCTTTCAGAAATTTTTGGACTGCCGCTGGACAAGCTGATTGACGAATTTTCAACGGGCATGAAAAAAAAGTTACTTCTGATAAGTCAGATTAAACAGAACAAGGATATTTATATTCTGGATGAACCTTTTAATGGACTCGATCTGGAGACAAATAAACTGTTAGAGGTGATCGTTCGTATCTTGACCCAACGTGGAAAAACAGTTTTTATTTCATCACACATTTTAGACCCTTTGATCCATGTGTGTGAACAAATTCATTTTTTGAAAGATCAACGGGTTTTCAGGTCTTATTCTAAAAACGAATTCCCATCTATTGCAGAAGATCTGTTTGGAAATTACGTTCGTGAACTGGAAGGAAGGTTGCCTGGAATAATTTGATTTAGGCAACTTTTAGTTGATTGAGCCTGGCATTCTTAAGTTTATCCAGAGCATAATCCAACGTAACCGTAAATTGTTTAAGCGGTTTTTCCTCACTAGGAAGAGTGTACATAATGTCTGTCATTATCGCTTCACAAATTCCACGAAGACCGCGGGCGCCCAATTTAAATTCGATAGCTTTATCCACAACTAAATCGAGCACTTCATCCTCAAACTCCAGTTTGGTATTTTCCATTTTAAACAATTGTTTGTATTGTTTAATCAGGGCATTCTTAGGTTCGGTAAGGATCTGACGCAATGCACTCCTGTCTAAAGGTTTTAAATAGGTAAGCACTGGTAAGCGACCGATAAGTTCAGGGATCAGGCCAAATGCTTTAAGATCTTGCGGAGAAATGTACTGTAAAAGATTTGCTTTATCTATTTCCGTCATTTCAACACTGGCGGAATAACCTACAGCCTGCGTATTCATGCGTTTTGCAATCTTTTTTTCTATGCCATCAAAAGCCCCACCACAGATAAACAAAATGTTTTTTGTATTTACCTGGATCATTTTTGCATCCGGGTGTTTACGGCCGCCCTGTGGAGGTACGTTCACAACCGTGCCTTCCAACAATTTCAACAAAGCTTGCTGAACTCCTTCGCCACTAACATCACGGGTAATAGATGGATTATCACTTTTACGGGCGATTTTATCCACCTCGTCAATAAAAACAATGCCTTTTTCAGCCGCAGCAACATCGTAGTCAGCTGCCTGGAGCAGACGGGTTAAAATACTCTCCACATCCTCTCCAACATACCCTGCCTCTGTTAGCACCGTTGCATCGGCGATACAGAAGGGTACATTCAACATATTTGCAATCGTTCTTGCAAGCAGGGTTTTACCAGTTCCTGTTTCCCCAACTAAAATAAGGTTAGACTTATCTATTTCTATTTCTTCTTTGCTACCTTTTGTAAAATGAGAAATGCGTTTGAAATGGTTGTAAACGGCAACACTCAATACCTTTTTAGCATCATCCTGACCAATCACATACTCATCAAGTTTTTCCTTGATTGTTTTTGGTTTAAGCAGGTTAATAGCATGCTGAACCTGTTGCTTTTGCTCTCCAACCGCTTCTTCTTTAATGATACCGTAAGCCTGTGTAACACAATTGTCGCACACATGCCCATTGATACCAGCAATAAGAATCTTAGATTCTTTTTTATCTCTTCCACAAAGGGAACAACGTATGGTGGTGTCTTTTGCCATTATAATGATCTTACAAAGATAACAATTTCCTCAAAGCTCACATAAATCCTAGTTCCAGCTGGGCAACCTCGCTCATCATCTCCTTTTCCCAGGGTGGTTCAAAAGTCAGTTTTAGCTCCACGGACTTAATATTTTGTACCAATTTTAATTTATTTTCCACCTCAGCGGGTAAACTTTCCGCAACCGGACAATTTGGCGAAGTGAGTGTCATTACCACTTTAAGATTATTCTCCTCGTCGAGATTCAGTTCATAAATAAGTCCCAACTCCCAGATATCAACAGGAATTTCAGGATCAAAGCAGGTTTTGATCTCATCAATAACACGCTGCATCTGCTCAGTATTCTTGGTTATTATTATGGCTGACATTGTTAAATGTTCAAAATTGTTTAATAATGTTTAAAGTTCAATTGACCTCATCAGCTTTAATCGTTACCTGCAAGTCTCAATGCGTCCATTTTCATTCTGTTTATCATGCTCACAAGGCCATTTGCCCTGGTTGGGCTTAAATGTTCTTTTAATCCTATTTTATCGACAAAATCCAGCTTCGCTTCGATGATATCTTTAGCATTTTGTCCGCTCAAAACCCTTATCATCAGCGCAACCATTCCTTTTGTGATAATCGCGTCGCTGTCTGCGGTAAATACTATCTTATCGCCTTGCTTCTCCGAATTCAACCAAACTCTGCTTTGGCAGCCTTTAATTATTTTTTCGTCGGTTTTCTCCTCTTCTTTAATTTTTGGCAGCGATTTTCCCAGGTCGATTAAATGCTCATATTTTGGTTCCCAATCATCGCCAAAAAATTCAAACTCTTCAATAATTTCGTTTTCTATTTCCTCAATACTCATTATTGTAACATTGAAATAGTTTTCCTGAGCTTTTCGATGAAAAAATCCACCTCCGCTTTAGTATTATACATCCCGAAGGAAATCCTCACGGTGCCTGGCACTCCCAGAATTTCCATCAGAGGTTGAGTGCAATGGTGTCCGGTGCGAACAGCAATTCCAAATTTGTCAAGTAAAGTGCCAACATCAAAAGGATGTTGTTTTTTTACATTGAAAGAAATCACTCCTGCTTTTTCAGAACTTAAACCATAAACTTCCACTTCAGGGATCTGGGTCAATTTATCCTGTGCATAGTTTACCAATTCCGATTCATGGTGATGAATAGAATCGATTCCGATTTTCTGAATATATTTTACTGCCTCTGCAAAACCTATAACCCCTTCAATATTTGGTGTGCCTGGTTCAAAACGCAAAGCCCCTTCTGCATACTCCGCTTTGGAGAAACTAACTGTCTTTATGGTGCCGCCCCCCGGCTTAGAAACCGGCAGTTTTTTCAGCCATTTTTCGCTCATGTATAAAAGTCCGGTTCCGGTTGGACCATACATTTTGTGAGCGCTGCACACAAAGAAGTCAACATCAAGCTCTTTGAGATCAACTTTCATGTGTGGTACTGATTGCGCTCCATCAACCACAACAATTAAGTTATGTTTTTTTGCAATCTCTTTTATTTTTTCAAGATCCGTAACTAATCCCAGTGTATTCGATACGTGAGTTATTGAAATTAGTTTTGTTTTTGTAGTGATTAGATCTTCGATCTTATCGTAATCAAGCGACTGATTCTTTTTAAGCGGAATAGCCTTTATAACTCCCTGATGGTCCTCGGCCCAGATCTGCCAGGGCAAAATGTTTGAGTGATGCTCATAACTACTGAGCAGAATTTCATCTCCGGGTTTAAGAATGGAACGCCCGAGACCACCTGCAATTATGTTGAGTGAATCTGTGGTGCCTGCCGTGAAAATAAGCTGCTGATCGTTCTGAACATTAAAATAATCGGCGATTGTTTTACGTGCCTGTTCAAAGGCTTCGGTAGCTTCACGGCTTAGCGCATGCACTCCACGGTGAATATTGGCGTTAAAGTTCTGATAATACGTAGTGATTGCATTGATGACCTGTTCTGGCTTCTGACTGGTAGCCCCGTTATCAAAATAGATCAAAGGAACATTGTTAACCTTTCTTTTTAAGATCGGGAAATCTTGTCTGATCCTTTCTGCGTCAAGTGTTTTATATTTTGCAGTGCTTAGCATTAGTTATCAAAGCCTAGGCGTTTTTCAACGCGGGTCCTCAGTTCATCGTGTTCTATTTTGCCGATAACTTCCTCAGCAAAAGCGTTTAATAATATTTGTTTTGCAGCCTCTTTTCCAATACCTCTTGCATTTAAATAAAACATGGCAGACTCATCGATCTTGCCGGTAGACGTTCCATGCGAACACTTAACATCGTCAGCATAAATCTCAAGTTGTGGTTTGGTGTTGATGGTGCCGTCGTCGCTCAACAAAATATTCTTGCTGCTTTGATAGGCATTCGTTTTTTGTGCGTCTTTCCTCACAAAGATCTTACCATTAAATACACCAGTGCTTTTATCGTTAATCACGCCTTTATATAATTCGTTGCTTTCGCAATTCGGCACACGATGATCCATCAATGTGTGATTGTCGACTAACTGAGTATCTTTTATGATAAACAATCCATTCAAATGAGCCTCACTATTCTGACCATCCAAAACAACGTTGTGGTTGTTTCTAACAACTTGCCCGCTTATTGTAATGGTTGTATTATCGTATTTCCCATGTTTTGAAACAAGTACCTGGTTCGTATTCACGGAAAAACCTGTTTCTTTTTCATCCTGTATTGTGTAGGAAGTCAGTTTCCCATTTTCTTTCACGAATTTCTCACTCAGATAATTTGTAAAAACTTTACCCTTTCCAACAACTATTTGTTGTTCAATGATCATCGCTTCTGCGCTTTCGCAAACTTCTATAATGTTGCGAGGGTTTACAAGAGCTGTATCCTCCGAAGAAGAAACATACAGAATATGCACCGGAATTTGAAGTTGTTCGTTCTTTTCTACACGCAAATGAAATCCATTCCCACTAAAGGACGTATTAAGTGCAATAAATGCATCACTGTTCACATCTGCCTGAGATGCAATCAGTTTTTTTCCATGCTCATCGAGATTGTCGAAGGAGTTAATATGCAGTCCTCTGAGAATGACTTTGTCGCTGAGCTCCTCCGAATAATTTCCGTTGAGTACTACCAGAGTTAAGGCATTGTCCAGCTTATATTCGTCAAGAGAGGTAACAGACTTCAGCTTCTGAGAAATAGATTTAAACTCTTTCCTCAAAATTGCATCAAGATTGCAATACTTATAGTCTTCGTGCTTGTTGGTTGGAATCCCTTTATTTTCAAGGAATAACATTGCTTCGCTAAGAGCCTTATCATTGATAAAATCAACTTTACCAGCTGTTGAGGAAATGGCGTCTGTAATTTGTTGCGCGGTATTTGTTTTTTCAGCGATCATGATTACTGCGCAGGTTCAAATTCTTTTTTTATCTCATCGTAACCTTTTGCTTCAAGTTCAAGCGCCAGTTCTTTTCCGCCGCTTTTTACAATGCGTCCTTTGTACAAAATGTGCACAAAATCAGGAACGATATAATCAAGCAAACGTTGGTAGTGTGTGATTACGATATACGAATTGTTTTTAGTTTTTAATGTATTTACACCGTTGGCAACGATCTTCAGAGCATCGATATCCAAACCAGAATCCGTTTCATCAAGAATTGCCAACTTTGGTTCAAGAACGGCCATCTGAAAAATTTCATTGCGTTTTTTCTCTCCTCCACTGAACCCTTCATTTACGCTACGATTAGCCAGCTTACCATCCAGTTCGACTAATTTTTGTTTGTCTTTGATGAGTGCAAGGAATTCTTTCGGATCAATGGCCTCTTTCCCTTCGTAAGCGCGTTTTTCGTTTATCGCGGTTTTAAGAAAATTGATATTGCTCACTCCCGGAATCTCGACTGGATACTGGAACGCAAGAAATAATCCCTCTTTTGCACGCTCGTCGGCTTCCATCTCCAAGAGGTTTTTTCCGTTAAATGTTACTTCTCCTTCGGTTACTTCATAATCTTCCTTACCTGCCAATACACTCGACAACGTAGATTTACCGGAACCATTTGGTCCCATGATGGCATGGATCTCACCAGCTTTTACCTCGAGGTTTATTCCTCTTAAAATTTCTTTCCCGTCAACTGAAGCGTGAAGGTTTTTTATCTTAATCATTTTGTTCTTTCGTTTTTTATCCAACTGAACCCTCCAATGAAATAGCGAGAAGTTTTTGTGCTTCCACCGCAAATTCCATCGGGAGTTTATTTAATACTTCTTTACAATAACCGTTTACAATAAGTGCAATGGCTTTTTCCATATCGATACCACGTTGCTTGCAATAGAATAACTGATCCTCGCCAATTTTACTTGTTGTGGCTTCGTGCTCTACTGTAGCGGTTTTATCTTTTATTTCGATATATGGAAAAGTATGTGCTCCGCATTTGTCGCCCATTAACAAACTATCACACTGTGAAAAATTCCGGGCGTTTGTAGCGCCTTTACGCACCTGGACCAATCCACGATAACTGTTGTTACTAAACCCTGCGCTGATACCTTTTGAAATAATGGTACTGCGCGTATTTTTGCCAATGTGGATCATTTTAGTTCCTGTGTCGGCTTCCTGTTTATTATTTGTAACTGCTACAGAATAGAATTCCCCAACACTATTATTACCTTTCAAAATTACTGAGGGGTATTTCCAGGTTATCGCTGAACCCGTTTCTACCTGGGTCCATGAAATTTTAGCATTGTCCTCTAAACAAATGCCTCTTTTTGTTACAAAATTGTAGATACCGCCTTTTCCGTCTTTATCCCCGGGATACCAGTTTTGCACAGTGCTGTATTTTACTTCCGCATCTTTATGTGCTATAATTTCAACGATGGCCGCGTGTAGCTGATTTTCATCACGTTGCGGCGCAGTGCATCCTTCGAGGTAGGACACATAAGAACCTTCGTCGGCCACTATTAATGTTCTTTCAAACTGACCCGTACCACTTGCGTTGATACGGAAATAAGTAGAAAGTTCCATGGGGCACCTTACGCCTTTAGGAATATAACAGAAAGAGCCGTCGCTGAACACAGCGCTGTTTAAAGTAGCGTAATAATTGTCGGTGTATGGAACTACCATGCCCATATATTTTTTGATAAGCTCAGGGTACTCCTGAACAGCTTCGCTAAATGAGCAGAAAATAATTCCTTTTTCAGAAAGTGTTTCGCGAAATGTTGTTTTTACCGAGACGCTATCGAATACTGCGTCTACTGCAATTTTTGATTCTACACCACTAAGACGTTTTTGTTCTTCGAGTGAAATCCCAAGTTTCTCAAATGTTTTTAGAAGCTCAGGATCTACCTCATCAAGGCTTTTTAGCTTTGGTGTTTGTTTTGGCGCCGAATAATAACTGATGTCCTGGAAATTAATTTTTGGATAAGGGATATGCGCCCAATTATCGGGCTCCTTCATGGTAAGCCAATGTCGAAATGCTTTTAAGCGAAACTCCATTAACCACTCTGGCTCGTTCTTTTTCTTACTTAAGGCTTTAACAACTTCTTCATTCAGTCCTTTTGCAAAAGTTTCGGTTTCAATGTCGGTTGTAAAGCCCCATTTGTACTCGCTGTTTATATGTTCTTCTAATATCTCGTTACTCATTTTAAAGGTTGTAAAGTTTTTTCAAAGTCTCCGCATCAATCTTATCTTTTGGTCTGGATGACTTTTCTTTTTCTTCTATGAGAGTATTCAGTTGGATTACTTTAACCAAAACATCGTCCGAAATTTCAAACTCTGTAGAAAACTCATAGCATTGCTGAAATTTATCTTTTTTGAAGAACTGGAGATCTGCCATCACATCAATTGCAAAACCATTATCTAAAATAATTTCAGTGTAGCCGGCAATAAAGGGGAGAGTATGAAAAATTTCAGCGCCCTCAATCCCATATTCTTTAAGTGCATTTACGAAAGGTATTCTGTTTTCAGCTGTATCGGCTAACCACAAATCCAGATCGCCGGTTGTTCTGCCAAATCCATGAATATTTACAGCGAAGCCACCTACCAGCATATATTTAACCTTATGCGAGTTTAGGCATTTAAAAAACCTTATTATTTCAAGCTCGGCAAAATCCAATCAATCCTTAATTATAATTTTATTTCTGCCCTCTTTGTTTTTTGAAGGGTTAAATAAATTCTGAACAAGCGCCAGGTCAATCGTTTTCTTAAAACGTTGGGCAAAGGATAATTTCAAAAAATCCTGTTGACGTTTTAAGATCAATTCTTCGTTGCTTAGCTTATGAATAACAACTCTTCCCATCAAACAGAAAAACTCTCGCCACAGCCGCAGGTACGCGACGCATTCGGATTATTAAACACAAAACCTTTGCCATTTAAACCTCCTGTATATTCCAACTCGGTTCCAACCAGGTAAAGAAAACTCTTCCTGTCTACAACAATCTTTATCCCTTTATCTTCAAAGGTTTGATCGCCATCTTTCATTTGGTTGTCAAATTCAAGTTTATAAGAAAGTCCAGAGCATCCTCCACCCTCAACTCCAACACGAATAAAAGTGTCAGCCGGACGATTTTCCTGACGGATTAAATCCAAAGCATGATTTTTGGCATTTTCACTTACTGTAATCATAACTTATTGTTTTTTAAATAGTTATAAGCTGTAATTAATTAGACTAAATCTAATTTAGACTACAAAAATACCACAAATAAGGTATATTGCCAAGTTTTTAGGGCTTGTTTTCAGGTAATTTAAGACTTGTTTTATTGGCTGATCCCGCTTGTTACAAGTGTCTGGATAATAGTAAGTTATAGCCGAAAATAATTCGGAAAATTCTAATTCAGCTCCAGTTTAAATACCACAGACTGTTTGCGACTTTTCTTCAGGCGATCGACAATAATATTTTCGCCAACGTACTCAAAAGACTGGGGTGACAGTTTTAAATGTTCTTCCCTGGTATCAAGCACAATCTCTTTCGTCATTTTACCATTCGGGTCTATTTTCACACAAGTTAATACTCCACCCTTGCCAGATAAATGCTGTGCCGGTTTTTCTGACTCCGGAAGATCTATGTTCTTTTTATTGTCGATAAAGAAGAAATAATTGTTGCCCTTATACGAATGACTGTAAAACCCTAAATCATAGGTTCGTTTACCCTTTTGGTATTTTGGAATTTTTTTACACCACTGTGTTTTACCATCTTTACCGGCTCTCAGAACATATATGTTCTCGTAATAATATGTATAGGACGTAGAGCTTCCCCCATTAGGAGTTGAAGATGTATGGGCAACCACATAATGTTCCTCCCCGATAATTGTGAGACTACCATCTGCCCCGAAAACCACTTTCCTAAATTCGAGAGCGGAAGCGCCAACGTTACGACCTTTCTTACTCTTTTTTTCAATTTTACGTTTTGTGCGGTCGCTTTCATAGGCTTGTAAAATCTCCTTTGGAAACTCGCAATATGTTTTATTTATTTTTTGAACTCCATTTTTATCATTGAGTTCTATGCGAAAAACATAAGCGCCTTCGACCCCGCCGGTAGCCTGGTTTGAATAATAACCTGTGATGATCATGTTTCCTATCAGGTCTTCAGAAAAAACAACATCCTTAAGGTACTTACCATCAAGCTCAATTTTAATACCTTCCATTGTATTATTTTTCTGATTTACGCGCATTAATTCGTAACGTCGCGCTCTTTTTTTCTCATCGCTGATTCCGTCAAGAGCATTATTCAATAACACGCTTGCCAAAACAAAAATATTTCCTTTTGAATCAACATCTTTTCCCAATATATCCATTTCTGCCTCGGTATAGGGCATTTCAATCTGATGTGCGTAAACCGTTTTCATCTGGCCATTATATAAATAGTAGCCGATGACGTCTTTGTTTAAACGATCTCTTTTCTCTTTTGGTCTTAAACGACAAGTCATGAGCAAATATGAATTGTCAGCGGAGCGGTAAAAACGATACTTATCCCATCCCATCTCACTTGCCAGCTTTCCTGATTCAATTAATTTTATCGGTTTGTCTATGAATTTAAAAGTAGTTCTGTCCATCTGATGCGCCCAAAGTTCTTCTTTTTCTTCATCCCGTTTCCAGGTCGAATAAAGCCAGTAGTGATTTTCTTTCATAGTAAATAATCCCTCATTCCTGCCGTCTTCAGCCTTTATTTTAACGGCCTTTTCTTTTTTCATTTTCATAAACCTCTCGTCAAAGGTTTGAAACACGAGCTCTTCTCGAGGACGATAATATACCTGCGCGTAAACGCTGGTATCCCATCGGTAAAATCCAATATCCTGGTGTTTTCTTACGGTTTCAAACTCTTTGCTCAAGCTGAATTTGACCTGTGCCATAGAAAGAATGGCTGAAAATAAAAGGCCTGTAATTAAGGTAAGTTTTTTTAATAATATCATTGTGTGTGTGATTTGGGTTGGCGCAAAATAGATAAAATTATCCAATATCAAAAGTCTCGGATACAAATCTGGAGGTCCTTTTAATGCTTAAAGAAGTAATATATTAAGCTTGGCGTAGTTTAATAGTCCGGCCAGGTTATGGGTGTTTGTTTTGGTGTAGATATTCATGCGGTGAAAATGAACGGTATGGTGCGAAATGTTTAGCATTGCAGCTATTTGTTTTTCGGTTTTCCCGTTGCACAATTCCTTAAGCACTTCGAGTTCACGCGAACTGAATGTCTGTTTGCCCGGTGTTTGATTCAGGTTATAGGCTGTAGCATGTAGCAGGTCTTTCGAAATTGCTTCCTCAAGATAAAATCCGTTTTTGTTGATATCGACAATTGCCTTTTCCAGTTGTTCAGGTAAACAGTCCTTCGCAAGATACCCTCTTGCACCAAGCGCTAAGGAATTTCTTATATGTGTCAGATCGTTGTGAATGCTAAGAACAATAACTTTTATTTCCGGAAAACGTGCATTGATTATTTATAGTGCTTCAATACCATTCATTACCGGCATTTCTATATCCAGTAGCACAATATCCGGCTCCAGTTCTTTTAACAAGTTCAACAGATCTCTGCCGTTTGATGCCTCACCGATGATCTCAAACTGCGGATACTCTTTCAACAGAGCAATCAAAGATTTCCGCATCAAGGCTTTATCTTCTGCCAGTACTATTTTGATTTTTGGTTCCATGGGATCGTGCTTGCTTATATTATACGAAATAATTCTTCTAAGGTATTGGTTTGACGCCCGGAAAGCCTTTAAATTAGCCCAATACGGGCATAGGATAGACAAAAAACTTTTTAAGCACCATTAATAATATATACCTACCTAAATAGGTAGGTTTTTTAACTATCCGTTCAAACAGGTTCTGTAACTGACCGAACAGTTAGTTTTTACTACTTCGATAAACAGGTCTATTGACTTCATCATTCCAGTGCATTTAGCTTTGTCACACTAATTAATTTCTAATCATCCATGAAACAAAATACCCTGGGCTGATTCCCCAAAGTGAACATGTGAATATTAAACTACCCTTAACCAAACATTAATCTTAAACAAATTCTCATGAAAAAATCAAATATTTTTGCTGCACTATTCTTCGCCCTGGCGCTGAACTGCACGAAAGCGCAAAATTTACAAAACGGCCTACAGGCCTGTTATCCTTTAGATTGCGATGCAAACAACTACGCTGCTACCGGGGGCGCCTTAAATGGCAATACTGTTGGTGTTACCTGTGTAAGCGGCCTTGTGGGGAACGCCTACGATTTTTCTGGCTCCACCAGCAGTTATATCCAGCTGCCAAACAGCTCTCTTATTAAACCTACCAATGCTATTTCATTTTCAGGCTGGGTGAAGTTTGACATAAATAACGCGGGACAGTATATTGTTTTCGCTAAAAATGCATGCTTCAACTATTTTGAAGGTTACGCACTTGGAACGTCTTATAGTGGCGGCAATATGCGCTTAGCAATTGTTAAGTCCAGCAATGCATGTTCACCCAGCACTCAGCATGTGCTAACGGGTGGTACAAATCTGAGCACAGGTGTGTGGTATCACGTTGGCTTTTATGCGGGAACGGATTCGCTTAAATTGTTCCTCAATGGAGTACCTGACGCGACTCCAATAGTGTCTACAATTGCATTTAGCTACGATAATACAAACGTTTACCTAGGTGGAACCAACTCAGGCATTTACAATGCTCCCTTAGATGGCCAGATGGATAACGTACGTTTTTATAACCGCAAGCTTTCCAATTCGGAGTTCCTGATGCTTTATAACAATAACCCATCGTGCAGTGCAACAGGCGCGCCATTTGTGCTGACTGACAGCCTTCAAGCTTGTTACCCTCTTGAATGTAACGCCAACAACATGGCTGCTACCGGAAGTGCGCTCAATGGCGCAACAGTGGGTGTTAATTGCGTAACAGGCATTGTAGGAAACTGCTACGATTTTCTCGGCTCCAGTTCAAGTTATATTCAATTGCCTAATGACAGTCGTATTAAAGCCAACACAAACAAAATTTCTGCTGCCTGTTGGGTGAAATTTGATGTTAACAATACTGGTCAATACATCCTGTTTGCCCAAAACAGCTGCAGTTCTTACTTCGAAGGTTATTCGCTTGCGACAACCATGGTTGGTAGCAGCATGCGGCTCGTTGCCGTAAAATCAAGCGGCGCTTGCTCTCCTTCAACACAACACGTAATTGTAGGAACCACTGGTTTAAGCACCGGTACCTGGTATCACGTTGGCTTTTATGCTGGAACTGATTCTATAAAAATGTTTCTGAATGGTAATCCCGAAGGGACGCCGATAGTTTCTACTACTGCGTTTAATTTCGCAAACACAAATGTTTATTTAGGTGGAACTAATTCTGGTATTTATAACGCACCCTTAGACGGTAAGATAGACGAAGTGCGCATCTACAACAGGAAACTCTCCAACTCGGAATTCATGACTCTTAAAAATTCGTTTCCTTCCTGCACTGCCGCAGGTCCAGGTCTACTAAACGGATTACAGGCCTGTTATCCGCTCAACTGCAATGTATGGAACTACGCTCCTACAACCTCATCGGTACCGCCGCCGCTGAATGGCACACCTTATAACGTACAATGTGACACAGGGCATGTGAATGATTTATACGGTTCCTATAAATTTACCGGAAGTACAACAAGTTATATTGAGCTTCCTAATGACTCGCGCATCAAATCAAACAGTCTCTCGTTCTCATGCTGGGTTAAACTGGATGCTTTGAACAGCCTGCAGTACATTGTGTTCGCTAAAAACACTTGCGTATCCTGGTTCGAAGGCTACGCACTTACTGCTGTTGCCGTTAGCGGTCAAATACAATATCAGATCGCAAAAAGCAGCAGTAGTGGCGTAGGTTGCGGTACCTCCGGCGTATTGAGTTCCACAGGTCTGTATAGCCCTTACATCTGGCATCATGTTGCCTTCTTTATTGACAATTCGAACATAAAATTATATGTTGACGGATCGGCTGCGGGTTCAATGGCTTCGTCCGTGATTCTAAACTACGATAACACCAATGTTTATCTCGGAGGAACTAACGTATCTTACTTTAACTATCCTCTTAACGGCAGCATAGACAACGTGAGGTTCTATAACCGTGAGTTAACTTCAACGGAGGTTGCGGGTATTGCGGGATATGATCCTCCATGTGACGCCATTGTTCCTTGTGGTGGAAACCCCAGCAACTGCAGACCTGCTGTTGTGGAAAGCATTCAAAAACACAGTGCAGCAGGCGACAGGATAGAGTTTTATCCGAATCCGAGTTCGGGTCTTGTTCACGTTAGTAATGCTCAGAACAAGTCGTTTGTGGTTTATGACATTAACGGCAAAGTGGTTGGTCATACTTTTAGAATGAGTGATGAAACAAGCGGGGAAATAAATCTGTCAAATAATGCTCCTGGCATTTATTTGATAAGAATTTTAGACAATAAAGGGAATGTTGTTCAAACCAGCAAAGTAATCATCCATAACTAAAAGAACCCTGAAGAGGTGGAACGCATGTGTGTGAGCGTTCCACCCTTTATTTATTTTAAGATCACCGCATAATCATAATATTTTATTTCATGAAAACTAAAGTCTCCATCCTTCTTGTGCTCCTCAGTTTTATGTTGAGCGCACAATTCAATAACACCTATGATATAAATGCAAATACCGATTATTTGTATCCATCATTTGACATTCCTACCAGAGACCTCGGTTCTGTTTCAGTATCCTGGGGATTAGATGCCCCTTCGTCGCCACGAACAGACTATTTTATTTTAACCAAACACGATGCGTACGGAAATGTTGTGTTTAATGTAAGAATCGATCCGGCCAGTCCAACGGTGGATGGTTTTACTCATGTTAAAGCCTTAATAGAAACCGAGGACAGAGGAATTCTCGTTGCGGGTTATTATTACTATGACAATACGTTTACTCTAATACCATTTCTGCTGAAGGTAGACGTAAATGGTGTCTACCAGTGGACGAGGTTTTACCCAATCAGTTCCAACTTCTTTATTGGCTGGCAATTTAATAAGATCTCCCTTTGCCGGGTTGAAGATGACGATAAAGAAAATTATTTTATTGTATCCAGTGCAGAATCCGATCTCAGGAGTGGAGACGCTGCAATAGCCGTAACTAAGGTTGACGCGTCTGGTGCAATGATCTGGTCAAAAAAATATTACGATTCTAACCTCTTCAACAATCCCTATTCTACTGTAAGAGATATTCCGGGTGATGTTGCCTTCTCAAAGGACTACCGTATGTATATGCTCACCGGCTGGAGACAGCAGTGGATCTTTGGACAGGAAGACCGGATCTTTTTCTTTGGAATTGATAGAGATGGTAATATTCTCACTCCTTACAAAAGTATCGACGTGCCGGGCTATCCATTTGGTGAAGACATGATCTACGATCCAAACACCAGGCTTTGGGCAATAACTTATACCCATGGAAACACCAATTATTCAGGCGATCCAAATGTTGCATCGGGTATAGGCTTAATTACAATTGACCAGACACTTACTCTCTTCCTGCGCAAATTTTACTGGCACAAAGAGGGATTGGAAAACTATGGTGTTTCCATTTCATTAAGCGATCTAAAAGATTACGTGATAGGCTGTTTCGTATATGAAGACTGGCCACTTTCAAAACGCAATCCTGCTCTGTTGAAAGTTGACAACAGCGGCACCCCTATTTTCTTCAAGCGCTATAATATCAAGGACGATGCCATTTTCGGTCATCATTGCATGTCGTACAATCCAAACACAAGTATAGAAGAATATGTGTTGATTGCGGAACAAAACAAGGATCTGCGTGTGATTCGTACGGATATAAACGGGAAAACATGTGGGGCGTTTGATTACGAACCAAAATCATTGGATTTCCATGAAGATGAAGAGTGGTTTAAATATTATGCAAAAGAAAACGGATATGACAAAGAGTATACACCACAGCCGAAAGACATTCAAGTGAAATACCGCAAATGTTATGACGATGGAAGCAGTTACAGAGAGGTTGCGACCACGTCAATTGCAGAACAAAACGCATCTTCATCGTCACTTAATGTATATCCAAATCCAAGCAACGGCAGGGTGTTTGTAAACACATCCGAAGGGCAGTCGTTTTTGGTTTACGACATTACTGGTAAAATTGTTGACTGCAATAAAACCAAAGTTAACGATCAAACTTCTGAAATCAATATTGGATCTGAAGGCATCTACCTTATCAAAATATTTGATGCGAGTGGAGAAACCATTGACGCACGTAAAGTGATAATAGTTAAGTAATATCCTTTAAAAGGCTTAGTAAAGCACCAAGGCCATCCATTTACGGGTGGCCTTTTTAATTCTAAAATTCACTCTTCAGATGAAACTTAATATCCGGGAATTTCTCCTGGGCCATTTGTAAAAGCCAGGCACTTTCGGCAAGAAAGACCGGTCTCTCTTCTTTATCATATGCAATAAAAGCAGCACGATCCTGCATAAATGCGTCAAGCTTTTTCTTATCATCAGCACTGATCCAAAGCGCTTTATACAAATTGATCTGATCAAAACTTGCACTGGCATTATATTCTGATTTCAGGCGATGCTGGATTACCTCGAACTGGAGCGCTCCAACAGTTCCGATCACTTTACGCCCATCTACTTTTTTTGTAAATAATTGCGCAACTCCCTCGTCTGTTAATTGTTCGAGTCCTTTCTGAAGTTGTTTGGTTTTCATTGGATCCAGGTTCGTCACATAACGAAACAGTTCCGGTGAAAAACTTGGAATTCCTTTGAAATGAATACTTGCCCCTTCTGTCAGCGAATCTCCGATCTTAAAATTGCCGGCATCGTACAAACCAATCACATCACCAGGGAAAGCTTCATCAATGATGGATTTTTGTTGTGCCATGAAAGCCGTAGGATTACTGAATCTCAGTTGTTTTTTATCGCGTACATGGAAATAGTATTTGTTTCGTTCGAAGGTTCCGGAACAGATTCTTAAAAATGCAATCCTGTCGCGGTGTTTCGGATCGAGGTTGGCGTGAATTTTAAAAACAAAACCACTGAACTTCTGATCGTCGGGCTTTACAATACCTTCTTCCGTTTCCCTTTCTTTTGGATAAGGCGCTATTTCCACAAAACAATCAAGCAATTCATGAATCCCGAAATTGTTGACAGCACTTCCGAAAAATACCGGGCTGATTTGTCCTTCCAGGTATTTTTTTACATCCAGCTCATCATAAACTCCGTCGATGAGATCAACATCTGCTCTCAATTGTTCTGCAAAGCTTTCTCCAATAGATTTGTCAACCTGCGGATCCTTAATGTTTTTGATCGTTACTTTCTCTTCAACCGTCGTTTTACTATCGCCCTGGAAAAGGTTCAGCGCACTTTGCGTGAGATCGTATACACCTTTAAAAGATTTTCCGATTCCGATAGGCCAGGTCATGGGACGAACCCTGATCTTGAGTTCTTTTTCTATTTCGTCGAGAAGATCAAAGGCATTTTGCCCTTCACGATCCAGTTTGTTGATGAACACGATTACCGGCGTGTTACGCATTCGGCAAACCTCCAGAAGTTTCCTGGTTTGCGGTTCCACACCTTTAACACAATCAATTACCATGATAACGCTATCCACCGCACTTAATGTTCTGTATGTATCTTCAGCAAAATCTTCGTGACCAGGAGTATCGAGAATGTTTACTTTATAGCCTTTATAATCGAAAGCCATTACGGAAGTAGAAACCGAAATTCCACGTTGTTTCTCAATCTCCATAAAATCGGAGGTTGTAGACTTTTTAATTTTATTCGATTTAACCGCGCCGGCAGTTTGAATGGCCCCACCGAAAAGCAATAATTTTTCGGTTAATGTGGTTTTCCCTGCATCGGGGTGTGCAATGATCGCAAAGGTTCTTCTGCGCTTTATTTCTTCGGTAAATGTCATTTTATAATGGCGGCAAAGATACAGAATTTGCTCTCTTGGTCGTTTAAAACCTAAAAATACGGGCTCAAAATCGGTTAATAACCTTGTACAGTAACTTTCCGGCACCCACATTTTGAAGT
>JAEUTM010000557.1 GCA_016788025.1 Bacteroidia bacterium | reverse complement strand
AGTATCCTAAAATTTCAATGAAGGCTTATAATATCTGGTATCTTTTTTTTCCGGATCTAAAGGTGACCGATGCCGACACCGCTCTTTTCGCAGGATTGCCTTACAATACCTGGGGATTGATATTGTTTTTCACAACTAGTTTTTTCGCGCTTTTCCCTTTCTTAAAAAGTATATACACTTACTTTCGAAGTGGTATTTACAGTGCTGTGTCTATCGATAAAACCTTGTTAATTTTGGGACTGGTACCGCTGTTGTTCTTTTATTTCAATACCCAGATGCATGAACGGTATTCGCACCCGAGTATCATGTTTATTCTGGTTTACGGCATACGAACAGGCAGACCCATTCTACCATTTATGGCCACTTGGTGCTATTTTTTTAACCTGGAAGGAGCACTTCAGGAATTTCATATCGATAACTACGGAACACTGATTTTCCACCCTATATTTATTTCTTCCTTGTGGCTTTTAGTAATCATAGGTCTCTTTCTTAATCTTTATGATCTCGGACCAAAATTTTCCCTTAAACAAAAGCACCTCAATGCGATAAATAACTGGTTTCGAAATCTAAAAAGTAGCGTTCAGCCACTAATAAATTATGTAAACAATGTAAAACAATGGAAACGATATCTGCTCCTAAGTGTTGTGGTCGGTCTAATACTTCAATGGCTTACTCCCGCACTTGGGCATAACTGGGATACTTATTGCTGGACAGAATGGGCCAAGTCTATGTACACCTTTGGGCTTAAAAATATTTATTCTACCTGGACAGAATACATGCCTCTGTTCCAGTACTTTCTAAAAGTTTACACCCTTTTTCAATTGATTGCAGATGCGTCTGCAGCCAATATCAACTATTTTAAAGCAGAATCCCTGATCCTGCATCTTATTTCAGGATATTTCGTACTGATGCTTATTCAGAAAAATAATTTCATTAAAAACCCGGTGACTAAAACCTTGTTTTATTTATTGAATTTTGCTGTGCTTTTTAATAGTATGATCTGGGGCCAGGTTGATGTTATTCTTGCAGCGTTCCTTCTAATGAGTTATTATTATGCGGTCGAACAGAAAATAAGCCTCTCTTTATTTTTTTATGTCGCCGCGATCAATTTTAAGATTCATGCGATCGTTTTTATGCCGCCTTTGGGACTGATGCTATTACCTTTAATGGTACGTGATTTTGCCTTTGGAAGATTATTAAAATGGATTTTCGTTCCTCTTGGTTTTCAATTGCTGATTCTGTCGCCCTTTATATATACCGACGATCTTGGGGCAGTTTGGGCGGTTATTGTAGATTCTTTTGGCCGTTACAAGTCTATTTCCCTCAATGCCTTTAATTTCTGGTATCTTGTTTTTCCCGATTTAACAATGAAAGATCAGGACACAGAAAAATTTCTTGGATTGATGTACAGAAATTGGGGAATGATCTTATTCTTTGTGGCTTGCTGTTTTGCGCTGTTTCCACTGTTTAAAAATCTTTTTCTTTCGTTGCGCCAGAAAAAATTTATCGAATTGTCTGTGGATAAAACGCTTTTAATTTTTGCCCTGATCCCTTTCCTCTTTTTCTATTTTAATACGGTTATGCATGAGCGATATTCTCATCCCGGGTTGATCTTTGTTATTATCTATGGAATAAGACAGGGCCGTTTGTTTCTTCCTTTTCTCGCTTCCCTGGCATATCTTTCTAACCTGGCTGCGGTAATGGGACCCGTGCATTTTCCGAGTTACCGTCCCGTGTTTTTTGAGCCAGTCCTGGTGTCCTTGTTTTGGCTTGTTTCCATAGCGGGTCTTTTTTTTGAACTATATGATCTGAAACCTTCATTTATTTTCCGAAAAAAAATCAACGGCACAGTTCCTGTCACCCAATGATACGAATGAAAGAAATAAGCCAGGGAAAAAGGTATTTGTTGCTCAGTATAATACTCTTTGGTATTCTTCATTTGTTAACTCCTGTTCGTGGCCATAACTGGGATTTGTATTGCTGGTCGGAGTGGGCCAAATACATTTATTCAAATGGCCTCGGAAACGTCTATAAATTCTGGACAGACTACCTGCCGCTTTATCACTATTTCCTCTGGGTGTTCGGATTGTTTCAGAATAACACAGAAAAGTTCATGGACCATATTCATTATATGAAAATGGTGCCTCTTCTTTTTCAACTTGTCAGTGGGTATTTGGTGTTGCTTTTAATACAAAAGGAACAAGTGTTGAAACATGCCAT
>JAEUTM010000536.1 GCA_016788025.1 Bacteroidia bacterium | reverse complement strand
ACTTCAACCTTCCTGAATTTACTTCAGAAACGAAAAAGTGTTTTTGTTGAAACGGATATGCGGGCAATGTTCAATCCAACCCGGATGAAAGTCATAACACGCGCTACTGAAAAGTTGGTTGAGAAGATCCTTACTGAGTGCCCGATTTGCAATACGCCAGGTTTCTCTGTTACCGATATAAAATCAGGGCTCCCCTGTAAACTGTGTAAACTCCCGACCAAATCAACTCTGGAGTATTTGTATTCCTGTGTTAAGTGCGGACATCGGTCTGTTAAGTTAAATCCGAATGGTAAAGAATTCGAAGACCCTATGTATTGCGATAATTGTAATCCTTGAAGTATGGAACACACACTTATTAAAGATGCGAATATTATTAACGAAGGCAAGATCTTTTTAAGCGACGTTTTGATCGGAAATCAACGAATCGAAAAAATAGCAAAAAACATTCCCCATCAGCCCGGATGGGCTATCATCAATGCCGGGGGGAATTACCTGATTCCAGGAATGATCGATGCGCACGTGCATTTCAGAGAACCTGGAATGACTTCAAAAGGAACAATCTACTCAGAATCGCGGGCGGCAATTGCCGGCGGTGTTACTTCGTTTATGGATATGCCAAACACCAGTCCAAACACAACCACAACAGAACTTCTGGAACAAAAGTACGGCCTGGCATCCCAAAGCTCGTTTGCAAACTATTCATTTTACATGGGAGTGAACTCACAGAATTTGGAGGATGTTCTGACCATAGATACCGAAAATGTTTGTGGCTTAACCGACGATGGACTTTATTTTGATAACAAGGATTCGATGTTATGCAATCAACCAGAATACCTTGAAAAACTATTCAGCCGGGCAAACACTTTGATAGCCCTGCACTGCGAGGATGAGAAAATTATAACCAAAAACGAAAAAGCCTATTTATCGCGCTATGGCGAACGGATAAGACCTGAACAGCACGCGCTGATAAGAAGTGAAGAAGCCTGTGTGATCGCAACCGAAAGAGTAATCGAATTAGCAAGGAAAACAAAATCAAGATTACATTTGCTCCATATTTCTACCGGCAAGGAGGCAGAATTGTTGGAAGCATCATTAAATCTGCAGTACAAAAAAATTACCGGCGAAGCTTGTGTACATCATCTCTACTTTTCTGCAAAAGACTATGCGTTGAAGGGGAATGCCATCAAATGGAATCCGTCTATTAAAACAGAGGCCGACCGGATAGGTCTGCTTAACTGCCTAAAAAGCAATAAGCTTGATAGCATTGCAACAGATCATGCTCCCCATTTATTTAGCGAAAAATCCGAAGCGTATTTTTTATGTAAGTCCGGAGCTCCTTCTGTCCAACACGCCCTGCCAGCTCTTTTTGAGCTATCCAGGCGACAAGAGATTTCGTTGGAGGAGATTGTTAGGAAAACCAGCCATGCACCTGCAGAGCTCTTTAACGTGATAGACAGGGGGTACATACGGGAAGGTTACTATGCGGATCTTGTGCTGATTGATCCAGATGGAAAGTTTGAAACACCGGAGCAGCTGTACTATAAAACGAACTGGTCTCCTTTTGCAGGGGAAAATTTACGGGCGAAAATAAAAATGACTATGGTTAACGGTAAGATCGCTTTTAATTCGGGACATTTTACCGGAGTTCAAAACGGTTTACGTCTAAAATTTAAAAAAGAAAGATAAAATGAATACAGATTTACTTGTATCAAACCTCACCAATCCGGCCTTTATGTTTTTTGTACTTGGTATTCTAGCAGTAAAGGTGAAAAGCGACTTAGAAATACCACCAAATTCGTCTAAATTTATTTCATTATATCTTTTGTTTTCAATCGGATTCAAAGGTGGGCAAGAGTTATCGCATGAAACACTCTCGCCGGAAATTTTTTATTCCATGCTTTTTGGAATTGTGGTAAGTCTGCTTATACCGCTTTACACCTTTTTTATTTTGAAGCAAAAGTTAAACCTGTATGATTCTGCTGCCATTGCCGCCGCGTATGGTTCTGTGAGCGCGGTTACATTTGTTACAGGCGTTGCCTATCTTGAGAATGAGAAGCTACAGTTACATGGACATATGGTTGCAATTATGGCTTTGATGGAATCACCGGCTATTATAATGGGACTAATCTTATTATCTATTTATCAAAAAGAAGAGATCGGTATAGGTCGAAAACAACTCGTTCAGCACTCTTTCACGAATGGAAGTGTTCTGCTGATCTTTGGAAGCCTGGTCATTGGGATTCTTGCGAACGCTAAACAAGCAGAAGGCATTAAGCCATTTACCAACGATATCTTTAAAGGATTTCTGGCGATTTTCCTACTGGACATGGGAATTGCAAGCGGCAAAAAGCTTCAGTCGTTTCTTAAGAATGGCTGGTTTACTTTTCTATTCGCAATTATTGTTCCACTTTTTAACGGCTGTGGAGTGGCGATGGTAAGCAGCTTTGTCACTTCAGATCCCGCCAATCGGTTTATGTTTGCCGTTCTGGCGGCAAGTGCATCTTATATTGCAGTTCCCGCAGCTATGAAACTGGCTGTTCCCAAATCAGATGCAGGACTTTATCTCCCTATGGCTTTAGCAATAACGTTCCCACTTAATATTACAATAGGTATGCCTTTGTATCTTTCGCTTATTAAATTGTGAGTGACAGGTTTCAAATGCAATGATATCAACGTAGGGAACTACATGACTAAACTGTTGCCAAACGTTCTTCGATCATTGCTTTTGGGTTAGCATTGATGTGTATACCTAAATTCAAGGCTTCTAAACGCTGTACATTCCACTCTTGCTCGAAGTGAGAAGTTAAACATAATATTGGCAAATGATTTCTAAGACCGTGATAAATTGTGCCATTGCCTCCATGACAGATCAACATAGAACAATGTGGAAGAACGCTTTTAAGACAAAGAAAGGGACGTGCCACTACGTGATCTCCGGTAATGATGTGATCTCGATCTCCTGCCGTAATAATAGTAAAGCGATTGTAAAGAGGTGATGATAAAAATTGTAATGCCTTCCAGTCCCCGGAACTACCCATACAGACTAATATGTTTTTTTTGTCGGCCCTTAGGTCTTTCAATATGTCTGATATGTTCTCACCTCCTTCATAGATCAGTGGGCCAATCATTTTGTAGTTTGCGGGTAATTTCTTTTGAGGAAACAAATAGTCATCATCGCATAACAAATTCAGATCACCTTCCATTTCAGACAGGTAATTAAATATATACTTTAAGCCGTATTTTCTGCGTAGTTCCTTAAATGGCTTGTGAACCAGCCGAAACGAGATCCACTCTGCGAACCTGACAATCACCTTGCGAATGTTAGGCGGAACTTTTGAAAGATAGGGATAGCCTGGATGCGATTGAGGAAGCATTCTTAAACAAGCATAATGCCGGCTCATATATCCGTTCATGAGTGCTGTATAATTTACTTCGCAATATTCGGCAGCCATTTTCAAAGTGGGGGAGGTATCCCCAATCACCCGATTTGGCTTTAATTTTTTAATTGCCTGCACCTGCGATAAAAAAACGCGTTCTAAGTCTGTTTTGTTGAGCCAGGAGAAATCAAACTTTTCAGCGCATTCCATCACCTCGGTGGAGTCGAATTTTTCCACGTCAAAACACTTGTGGCCTGCTTTTTGTACATGATGATCGTATTTGCCTGAGGATGCAAAAAAAATCTCTGCCTCCGGGTAGAGTTTTGTAAGCTCGATGCAACGAAGGTAATGCGAAAGGAGATCGAAGGGAAAGATAAGAATGCGCTCAGGACTCATTAGGTTTGGAGAATCGTTCGTACAGAAAGGTATTCAGTAGCAACATAAGCATTCCATAGAATACATCTTCGGCCGGAATAGTCAGCAGTCGGAAACCCATGTTTTCGTTGTTGTTGTACCAAACTACAGGCTCGTCGATCCACGAACCCGTGAGCAGTCCATTCACAATAAAAAAAGGTAAAAGTATGACCAGGTAACAAAGGTAAAAATTAGAAAGCCATAAGGGTTTGGCGATAAAGGTAAGATAGACGAGAAGCACGACGAGAGCGAAGCTTGTTACGGACGTGTATAATCTTTGGAAAAAAATCAAAGCCAACAATAAAGAAATAACGATGAGAATAACCGAAACTGGCTTAGATGAAAATGAAAATTTCCGGGTAAATAGTTTGAGACAGTGATATGTAAAGAGACTTGCGTAAGGGATACAGAGAAAAAAAAGCACTTCTTCTATGGGAAGATTATAAATGTAAATTCCGCATACGTATGCTGGATTGAAACCCCAAACGCCAATCCTTGTGAATAAAGCATCCCATAAAATAAAAATTACGGCCACGATAATGTTTGCTTTAAAAAAGGCCGACCAATTTTTATTGAATAGAAGCTTAGGATGAAAGCTAAAAATAAAAGGAACCAGTAGAGAACCCAGGTCGATGAGCAGATATGTGAATTTAGTTGGAATGTTTTTTAACCTCTTTAAAATACTTTAACGGAGCCCACAGCATACCGAAACACTCCCCATGTTCACGTCCCAGGTGTTTGTGGTGTACTTTGTGCGCCTTGCGAATTGCCCTGAAATAAGAGAAATTTGCTTTCCGTAATATTTTTACACGCTGGTGAATGAAGAGGTCATGTATAAAGAAATAGGCCATGCCGTAAAGCGTTATGCCAATGGCAACCCAGAAAGGAATGCTAAAGTCATTGAATCCAATGTAAAAACAAACGATAGCTGGTAGGGCGAAGATCACGAAGAAATAGTCATTCTTTTCAAATGTATGTTTTTCCTGTGGCTGGTGATGATCTTTGTGGAGGTTCCACAGTAAGCCATGCATAAGGTATTTGTGCGCAAGCCACGCAACGCCCTCCATGGATACGAAGGAGACAAGAATGACAAGAATGTGAATGATCCAGTTCATTTTAGCATAAGTTTATCAGTAGCCGAGCAATATTTACTTGTTACAAGGTAATTTTTTATTCGCTGACGGAGGTCTTCGTCTTTTAACTGTGTGTAACCCTTCACCATAATTGCTTTGTCTTCGTCGATTTGCCCACTGTAGGCCAGAAACACAGGAGCATTGGTTTGAACACAAAAGCGGAGAAAGCGTAATTCTATGTTTGAAGGATTTTTGTGAATGGCTTCATCCAGAAGATCTCTGCCTTTCACAAAATAGCTGAGTTTATTGTAGGGATTCCAGGCGTGATTGGCTTTAATCATGTAACACATCCCTTTATAACCGGATAGGAGCGTGCCGCCGAGATTTGGAGAGGAAGATAAAAATTTATCAAGTTGTTCAGCGTCTGCCTTGTTGGAGGACGCCTTGTAATACAGCTGCCTGACACGTATGAGATCAGCATTGACAGCGTTTGCACTACAAAAGGCCACCAAAAAAAAGATATAAAAGAAGATTGCTCTCATAACATTCGTAAACTATGTTTAAAATATGACCGGGCGAGTAGTCCCAGCTTTTGATAGTTTGGGATTCTTATGCGCTCCATCATGATACGGCGGGAAGGAACGCCTTTTATTTTTGTGAAAAGAGCATAATAATACACATATGCCACATAAACCCCAAAGCGGGAAGTTGCTGGCAGCTTCCGAATTCCTTCAAGGGCCTCTTTAAAGTCGGCTTCAATATCCCGTTCAATAGCCATCTTGTCTTCTTGCGAAAGCCGTGCAATATTTACGCCAGGAAAGTAGGTCCTGCCAAGTGTTTTATAATCGTCGCGGATATCCCTTAAAAAATTTATTTTTTGAAACGCCGAGCCCAGTTTCATTGCGGCGGGTTTAAGTTTCTCGTACTCTTTCTCATCGCCATTTGTAAATACCTTTAGGCACATAAGGCCTACAACTTCTGCAGATCCCAAAATGTAGGTCTTGTAAGACTCTTCGGAGTGACTTTGTTGGTCGAGATCCATTTCCATACTGTCTAAAAAACAATCAATAAGCTCCCGATCGATTTTGTAATGGTTAACCACTTCCTGAAAACTATTTAGAATGGGGTTCAGGCTGATTCCACGGTCGATGGCTTTGTAAGTTTCCTCGCGAAATTCTTTGAGTAAGGTTGCTTTATCATAGCCATGAAATGAATCTACAATTTCGTCGGCAAACCTTACAAATCCATAGATGTTGTAAATGGGTCTGTGAATCAGTTTGCTCAGACAATAAATTCCAAGCGAAAAGCTGGTGCTATAGCTTCGTGTGGTAAGTTTGCTTGTTGCAAAGGAGACGTCGTCAAACAATTGTTTCATAGATTATAGGTTTAAAAAGTTTAAGGCTTGCTGCGCAGCGATTTTTCCTGATATCAAAGCCGGTGGAACACCAGGCCCCGGTACAGTGAGTTGACCAGCGTAGAACAAATTCCTGAGTTTCTTATTTCGGACAGAAGGTTTAAGCACGGCCGTTTGAGAAAGCGTGTTCGCCAGGCCGTAGGCATTACCTTTAAACGCGTTGTAGTCGTTTAGAAAGTCGTTTACACAATAGCTGCGTTTAAAAACAACATGTTCATGGATCGTGTCGCCACACTCCTTTTCCATTCGCATCATTACAATACGGTAATATCGGTCGCGCATTTCAGGAGTGTCTTCCAAACCTGGAGCTATGGGAATGAGAACAAAGAGATTTTCCATGCCCTCTGGTGCAACAGAAGGATCTGTTTTAGATGGACAGCATACGTAGAAGAGCGGGGATTTTGGCCACTGCGGATGGTCATAAATTTCGGCAGCATGTGTGTCAAAATCCCGGTCGAAAAACAAATTGTGATGAATGAGTTTTTTTATTTTTTTAGAGACGCCCATATAAAATATCAGCGAAGATGGCGCCATCACTCTTTTGTCCCAATAGCCATTGCTGTAATTCCTGTACTTGTCATCCAGTAGTTGCTGCTCTATATGATGATAATCACCCGATGCGATAAGCGCGTCGAATGCATATGACCCTCTGTTTGTTTTGAGGTTGGTGGCCGTATGGGCACCGGCTGTAATTTTTTCCACCCGGCAATTGTTTACGAATGATACCCCTTGTGAACGTGCAACGGATGTCATCCCATCCACAATCTTATACATTCCACCCATGGGGTAAAAGGTACCGAGTTCAAGCGCGGCATAATTCATTAAGCTATATAGAGCAGGAATATTGGATGGCTTTGCGCCGAGAAACAACACTGGAAATTCCATGATTGCCGCCAGCCGTGGGTCTTTAAAAAAGCGCCGTACATAGGTTTTCATAGAACTGAATACATTCGAGCGTAGGGCGCCGGAAATTACGTCCAGTCTTGCAAACTCGAGCCAGGATAAAGCCGGCTTGTGCGCGAGATTTTGCATCCCGATAGAATATTTAAAAGCTCCTTCTGCGAGAAAAGAATCAAGTTTCGAAGCGCTGCCTTTTTCAATGCCTTCAAACATTTCGCGCAATGCATCCCTATTGGCAGGCACTGGGATAATTTCGCCCTCGCCAAAAAACATCTGAAAACCAGGATCGAGTAATTTCAGTTCATAAAAGTCTGAAGCCTTTTTGCCGAAATCATTGAAGAAACGCTCAAACGCGTCGGGCATCCAGTACCAGCTGGGACCCATATCAAATGTGAAACCAGATTCAGTGAAATAGCGCGCTCTTCCACCAAGAGTTTCGTTCTGCTCAAATACAGTTACCTCGTGGCCCGCTTTTGCAGCGTAACAGGCAGCGGACAAGCCCGCAAATCCTCCTCCTATAATCGAAACCTTTTTCAATATTGTCTAACTTTTAATCAAAAATATTAAACAAAAATGAAAAAGACAAAAGTATACTTATTAAGCTAAATGGCAGAAAAAAGGATTAAAATAGCTGGAAATCCTCCTGGAATCAGCGTTTCAGGTAGTTCAGCAGGTCAACCGGTGAACTTAACAGGGAAATGTTTTTTGCTTTTTTAACAGAGCTTATCAAAGATTCGTGACCGCCGATCAGAATTTGGCAGTCTTTGTTCTTCACGGCGAGATCGTACATCTCGGTTTGTATCTTGTCGCGATCCTGTCGCGCAACATAGAGTGTTAGGATATGCGTTGGTTTGGTGTTATCGATAACACTTTGCAGATTTTCAGCGGGTACGTTCTGGCTTAAATATAAGGTCTTGTAACCCCGGGACCTGATGAGATAATCAGAAAGCAGAAGGCCTGTTTCATGCCATTCGTCTGCAGGAAGAAATAAGAGAAAGGTTTTGTTTTTCTTA
The DNA here is from genome assembly GCA_016788025.1 of Bacteroidia bacterium. Taxonomy (GTDB): domain Bacteria; phylum Bacteroidota; class Bacteroidia; order B-17B0; family Aurantibacillaceae; genus Aurantibacillus. The sequence continues at coordinate 350 of JAEUTM010000536.1, read as the reverse complement.
GCAGGCGCGGGAAGCCCATCGATGGCAACTATCAGTTTTCGTCTGATAATTGCAGTTGCAAAATGTTCCTGAACCGGCATAGCTTCACTTGCGGCCCACATCAACCCGGTTCTCTTCAGAAAAGGATAAAAGACCTTGATCATGGCTTCATACATACCAAATCTCACAATTGCCGCCGACAACACTTTGTCAAATGCTGTTTCGTCAAAGGTTAGCATGGATGCTGTGAGATTATTAATAAATCCCGCGCAAATGGCATCATCAGGTGCAACCTTTTCGAGATTATTAATTTGTGTATTTAATTCTTTTTCGGAAAGCCCCGCGATCTTTGAGATTTTTATTCCCTGTTC
>JAEUTM010000526.1 GCA_016788025.1 Bacteroidia bacterium | reverse complement strand
CTTTCCGGTAACCGCGCCCAATCGGTATACAATTATCTTGTAAACATTGGAAAAATATCAGCAACCAGGTTAACATATAAAGGTTACGGGGATACAATGCCAAAAGTACCGAACGATAGTCCCGAAAACAAAGCGAAGAACCGGAGGACCGAATTTAAGGTGACCGGGAAATAATTTTAGACAGAAGGCTTAAATACTTTGTACCACCTGCACAGGATCAAGAGCTTGAATAGCATCTCGTATTGAAAAACACTGTTAAGTTTGCAGTTTTCTATTCCTTTAAGATTTATAAAATTAAAACCACTTTGTTTCAGTTCTTCCATGATTTGCGGCTTCATACTCTTTACCCACTGTTGCATGGGCGTTTGAAAACCTTTTTTATCGTAGCGCGAATAAATCTCAGGTGGAAGTTTTTCTTTCAGGGCCTCGCGCAGTAAATACTTTGAAATGCCTTTTTGAATTTTTTTATTTCCGTCAATAGAAAACATCATGTCAATAAGTTCAATGTCGTCACTGAAAGGCGTTCTGCTTTCCACGCTATGCCACATGCCACATCGGTCTTCACATTTTAAAAACGATTTTAGACGCGTACGGTAAATGTCGTCCAATAGTTGATCGTTAACGTTATCCTTGTATTGTGCGAGGTTCAGGATATCTCCGCTTTTCAGGAAATCTTCCGTAAAAAACATTTTTAACTGCGAGGCGTTTACATTTACCTTTCCCTTAACGCTTTCTTTTAAGAAGAATAAATATGGATTTGGAAATGTTTTTTTAGCAGCTTCTATTTCCCGCAGAGCCTCTCCATAAGAACCTTTTCTGAAAAGATTCTTCCATTTTGCAATAAAATGGTGATGGTAGCCGGCAAATAATTCATCGGCTCCTTGCCCGTCAAGTACAACTTTAATATTATGTTCTTTTGCCAGAGCCATTACCTTGTACTGTGCATAGGTACTACTGCTCCAGATTGGAACATCCTGGGAATAAACCAGGTTGTCAAGATCCTGTTTAAATTCTTCGAAGCCCGGCTCAATTTTATGATATTTTGCCTCAATTTTTTTCGCAACAATATCCGCATACTTTTCTTCATTAAATGGCTGATTTCTGAATACGGATGTAAAACAATGCAGGGGACGTCCGGTAAGTTCAGATATGCAGACGGCTAATGCACTGCTGTCAATGCCACCGCTAAGGCAGGTTCCCACTTCAACATCACTTCTCAATCTTAATTTTACGGATTTTTCAAAACTTGTATTAATCTTAGCAATAAGTTCTTTTTCTGATAGGTGATCAAGTTTATTATTGGGTTGTATCTTATAGTATTGATCCGTGCTTAAAGACGCATCGGTGAGGTTGTAAATGAGATTTTGTCCGGGCCACAATTCGTGTATGCCTTCGAAAAAGTTTTGTTCTTCGTATTCAAGCAATCCATTGACAAGATAGTTGTACAATCCCTTTTTGTTTACACGAACATCAATCAGTCCGGAAGCGGTCAGGGCTTTTTGCTCACTGGCAAAGGCGAAGGCTTCGGAAGTATTAATAAAATAAAAGGGTTTTACGCCGAGACGGTCTCGCGAAGCGAAACAAATGTTACGGGAGGTATCGTAAATACAAAACGCCCACATACCATTGAAACGTTTCACACACTCAGTTCCCCATTCTTCATAAGCCTGCAGAATTACTTCCGTGTCGCTTTGTGAGTTGAAACTTCGTCCCGATTTTTTAAGTTCTTCACGTAACTCCAAGTAATTATAAATTTCGCCATTGTATACGATCCACTTTTTAGTGTCGGAACTGCACATGGGTTGATGGCCCGTTTCGCTTAAATCAATTATAGCAAGACGACGATGTCCGAAGGCAATTTTACTCTCCCGGGTTGAGGACAGGGAATCGTTGGGTAAATAAGCAAGATCTTTTCTTAGATATCCTGGATTTTGCTGATGAAAAAAAGGTCTTACGGTATTTCCTTCCTCTAAAATAAAACCTTCACCATCAGGACCACGATGTTTTATAGTCTGATTCATCCGAACGATTTTTTCGGCTAGATCAGCCTTGCCATTTTTAAGAATTATACCAGTAATGCCACACATAAATCAAAAGCTTCAGTTAATCCACATGAAGACTTTTTTATTGTTAACGTAGGTATCGATGTTTTTATGCGAGAGTATTGCACAAAAATCTATAAACGGTAACACCCCAAAACCGCCGCCAACCGTGCCTATGTAAGCCACCGGTACGTAGGGTTCACAACCCAGATAAATGCGATGGAGTCCAACGATACCAAAAGGGAATGGAAACGCCAGGGCAGCGGCAACATACTTTTTATTCTTTTGAGATTTAGCTTTGAATTTGAATAAAAGTGGATGAGGTCTTCCCGATTTTACGAAGGTGATTTCATTAAAATCCACTTTTGACTTAAAAGCCCCCGCAAAATTTTTATTAATTCTATGATATTGGCTGGTAAAGCAAAAAGCATTTAGTGAAAAAATTATAAAAATTATGATCGAAATTCTCCGGAGCATCCTAATAACCATCTAAAAATCGGGAATTTAGGGGATTGCGAGACGCTAAATTGTAAAAAGAATAAAAAAGCATTGTTAATATTAATTCCTTAAAAGAATAATAGCGATTTAGTAAATTTGCGGCCGAAAATAGTATAATAGTGACTTTAATCAAAAGTATATCAGGTATCAGGGGCACCATCGGAGGGAAGCCTGATCAAGGTTTGACACCTGTTGATGCGGTTAAATACGCGTCTGCTTATGGAACCTGGTTGCTTGGATCAAACAAAGGGACAAAAAAATCGAAAGTTGTCATTGGAAGAGATGCCAGATTGAGTGGTCAAATGGTGTCTAACCTGGTTAGTGCTACACTCATTGGTTTAGGTATAGATGTTATTGACCTTGGACTCAGCACTACCCCAACTGTGGAAATGGCAGTTACCGAATTGTCTGCTCAGGGTGGAATAATATTGACGGCTAGCCATAATCCAAAACAATGGAATGCCCTGAAACTATTGAATGAAAAGGGAGAATTTATCAGCGAACAAATAGGACAGGAAATTTTAAAACTGGCAGAAGCGGCTGATTTCAATTTTGCGGAGGTTAATAATCTTGGAAAGTATACCGTAAATACCGACTTCCTGAATACGCATATTGAGAAGATCCTGGCGCTACCTTACGTGGATGTTAAGGCAATACAGAAAGCTGACTTTACAATTGTGGTAGATGCTATAAACTCAAGTGGAGGGATAGCAGTGCCGCAATTATTGGAAAAACTTGGGGTTAAGAAAATAAAGGTAATTCACGGTGAACCTACAGGTGATTTTGCACACAACCCGGAACCCTTACCAGCACATCTTTCTGATTTAAGTAATACTGTAAAAAAACAAAAAGCACATCTGGGAATTAGTGTAGATCCCGATGTTGATCGTTTGGCTTTTGTGTGTGAAGATGGTGAAATGTTTGGAGAGGAGTACACATTGGTAGCTGTGGCCGATTACGTTCTGAAACACAATAAGAAAGGAAATACTGTAAGTAATCTTTCAAGTACAAGGGCTCTAAGAGACGTTACTGAAGCACAGGGTGGGAAATATTCTGCTTCCGCAGTAGGCGAAGTGAACGTTGTAAATATGATGAAAGAGACAAAGGCAGTTATTGGCGGTGAGGGTAACGGTGGAATTATTTTACCAGAACTTCACTATGGTCGCGACGCCCTTGTGGGGATTGCTATTTTCCTGACACATCTTGCAAAATATGGTAAATCTGCGTCTATGTTACGTAGTTCTTACCCCGGGTACTTTATTTCAAAGAATAAAATTGAACTCACGCCAGAAATAAACGTTGATAAAGTTCTGAATGCGGTTAAGACCAAGTATAAAAAGCAGCCTGTGAACACTATTGATGGAGTGAAGATAGAATTTGGTAAAGAATGGGTTCACCTGAGAAAAAGCAATACAGAACCAATAATTCGTATATACAGTGAGAGTGAAACTGAAGCAACAGCTGACAACCTTGCAAAAAAGATAATCTCAGATATTAAAGAAATAATTAGAAGTTAACCAATTGTGGCATTAACAATGAGCCAAAGACGCGATTGGATTATTAAAAAATTACATTAATAGAAGATTTGAATATAATTTTGAATCCGAGAAATTAAATAAAAACCCAAACATAAAACCCAAGGAACTATAGAACTAAAAGGCACTTAAAAAATCAGGAACTTAATCAGGACTCAAGTCGGACTTCAGGTACAGGCGTATCATGTTGGTTGACATTTCATGACCTAACGGTTTCGGTAGACACGCAGAAACGATTAAAAACCATATAATGAACAAAACCAAAAAACCCAAGTACAAACAAAAACCAAAAAACATGAAAAACAAGTTACTTATTCTTCTCGGAGCAGGACTTCTGAGTTTCCTGGCTCCAAACGAGCTGGCGGCACAGGTGCCAACTGCTCAATTCACCGTTGTAACTAACGCCTGCGAAGGCCAAACGGTGCAAATTACTGACAATTCAACGGACTCCCCGACTGCATGGTCGTATACCATTGAGGGTGTTGCATCCGTTGCTACTGTTCAAAATCCTGTGGTTACTTTTACGTCAGCAGGTATCTACAACATTACCCTCATTGCGAGTAATGGTAACGGAGATAGTTCTCCGGCTGTAGAAACAATTACAATCAATGCTTTACCTTCTGTAACAGTAACACCAATGACCGATGTTTGTTTAGGCGACATGACTACCCTAAGCGGTAGCGGTGCTTCAACATATGTTTGGACAGGCGGCATTACAGATAACACACCATTCGCGGCTACCACGTCTACTACATATGTGGTAACAGGAACCGATGGAAACGGTTGTTCTAATACTGCATCGGCGAGCGTTAACGTTAAGCCTATACCAACTGTGGCCATCTCTGGCGGCACCGCGGTGTGTATGGGAAGCGCTATCAGCTTAACGGCTACAGGTGCTGATTCATTTGCCTGGGTAAATGGCCCTGCTACTAATGAACTGACAGACAGTCCTACAGCAAATACAACTTATACAGTTATTGGTACCGATGCGGTGACATCGTGTACAAATTCTTCTACCACAATGATCACTGTAAATGCTCTTCCAACCGTTACTGTGAACAGTGCAGCTGTTTGTGAAGGATCTATATTTACGATGAATCCGGGTGGAGCACAATCTTATGGGTTCTCTAACGGTTCATCAACTGTAGTTGTTTTAGCTAACGGAAGCTACACTGTAACAGGAACCGATGCAAATGGTTGCGTGAACACTGCTGTAGCCGAAGTTACTCTTAATCCGTCACCGGTAATCACTGTTAATGATGGAACAATCTGTGCAGGTACTGTATTTACTATTACACCAAACGGTGCTCAAACGTATTCTTATTCTTCAACTGGTAACACTAATACTGTAAGTCCTACTGCAAATGCTACTTACACTGTTACAGGAACTGATCTTAACGGCTGTATTTCTGCTGAAGTGGTATCTACAGTTAGCGTTAACCCACTGCCTGCAGCCAGCGTAAACAGCGGTACTCTTTGTGCCGGTGACGTTTTCACTATCAATCCAACCGGTGCAGACAGTTTTACTTTCGTTACAGGTTCTAACACGGTTTCTCCTACAACTTCTACTTCTTATACAATTGAAGGATCTGACAATGCAACTGGTTGTATTTCGAGAGTTGTTTCTGCAGTAACAGTTTACAGTCTCCCGGTAATTAGCAGTCCTAATGGTACTCTTTGTGTAGGGTCAGTTTATACATTATCACCAACAGGTGCAAACTCTTACATCTATTCAAGCGGTGATGCTACCGTAGCACCTACTTCTAATGCATCATACTCTATTACAGGAGTGAGTGCTGAAGGTTGTAAATCTGCTTCTGAAATTGTTGTTGCTGTTACAGTGTATACCTTACCAGTTGTAAGCGTTACCAGTGGTACTATTTGTTTAGGGTCTGTTTACACAATGACTGCTAGTGGAGCTTCTACCTATGTTTATTCAAATGGTAACGCTACAATTAGCCCGCTTGTAACAACTACTGTGGGTGTTACTGGCGTGAGTACAGAAGGTTGTACATCTTCGAATACAGCAATTGCTACTATTTCTGTAAACGCATTACCTGCTGTTAACATTGCTACAATCAATGCTATTTGTGCTGGTGAAACAGCCACTCTTAATGTTACAGGTGCTTCTACTTTCACCTGGAATACTAACTCCAATGATGCTTCTTACACGGTTGCTCCAATTGCAAATACAGGTTATACCGTAGAAGGCACGGATGCTAACGGTTGTAAGAATACTGCCAGTTACACTGTGGTTGTTAATCAATTACCAGTTATTTCAGTTAATAGCGGGACTATTTGTCCAGGTGGTTCGTTTACTATGACACCAAATGGCGCAACATCTTATGTTTTCTCTAGTGGAAATGCAGTTGTGTCTCCAAATGCTACTACCAGTTATTCAGTTGTAGGAACAGATGCAAACGGATGTGTTTCTGCATTGGTTGTATCAACTGTAAATGTTCTTAACTCATTAACTATTACGGTATCTGGTAATACTACTATTTGTAGTGGTCAAACAGCTACCTTAACTGCAAATGGTGCTACTACTTATTCTTGGAATACTAATAACCAGACAGGTACATTAAATGTTAATCCTACTGCAAACACATCTTATACTGTTACAGGTATGAGTTCTGGTTGCTCTAACACTGCTGTGGTTTCAGTGGCAGTTAATGCACTTCCATCTTTAACCATTTCTTCAAATGCTTCAACTTTAATTTGTATAGGCGAGAGCGTTGTACTTACTGCTTCTGGTGCTAACTCATATGCATGGAATGGTAATGCAGGAACCGCTAACTATACCGTTAACCCAACTGCAAATACAACTTATACTTTAGTGGGTACTGATGCAAATTCTTGTTCTAACTCAGTTGTTTATAACCAGGAAGTTCAGGATTGTACAGGTCTTCCAAAAAATGCTGCATCCGCAGAATTTAATGTTTATCCAAATCCAACTACTGGTGAGTTCTTCGTTCGTTTAAGCGAATCTGCTCATATTGTTGTAATGAATGGAATAGGACAAACTGTTTTAAGTTCAGATCTTAAAGATGGAGTATCTCAACTTTCATTAAATGACCAACCGAAAGGAATTTATTTTGTGCAGGTAAAACAAGGTAATTCTGTTCAAATCTTAAAAATTGTAAAAAACTAAACTCTTAGGATTCAATTTAAAATGGCCGCCTTACTATGTAAGACGGCCATTTTCTTTTAACAAACCTGAGGTCAAAATTCCCCAAGATTCAAATGGCTTCGTCCTGCTTTTTTTGTTAAATTCGCGTGACATTTTTCTTCTTTTAGTCGACGTTCAACAGGTTTTTGACGAAAACCCGGCAAAATGTTGAAACAGTATAATAATTGTGGAAAAAAACTCTAAACCTAACCAAACGATACAACGTAAAATGAATGGAATAAATACCCAACTGAACTATAAAAAAATGAAGAATAAAATACTCCTTTTTGTTGTTTGCCTGGTAATTGTCATCACTCCCTTTTCATCAAAGGCACAGGCTCCAATCGCGTCCTTTTCGTTTACCTCTGCTGTGTGTGCGGGTTATTCGGTACAAATTGTTGATGGCTCGTCTAACACACCAACCTCCTGGAGCTATACTGTAGTTGGAGTAGGAACTTATACGACGCAAAACCCTGTTGTTACATTTCCTACCACTGGTACTTTTTTCATTTCACTCATAGCCAGCAACGGAACCGGACCTAGTTTGCCAAATACACAATCAATTGTGGTAAATAATCCGCCTACCGTAACGGCTACGGCACCAACAAGTATTTGTACCGGCGATTACGTTGCTCTTGCTGGTAACGGTGCATTAACGTACACCTGGACTGGTGGTGTTATAGACGGGTCAGCATTTTTGCCTGCATCTTCTGCAACCTACACGGTTACAGGATTCGACAATCTTGGATGTTATAACACTGCTACAACATCTGTAACCCTGAAGCCTCTGCCCACGATATCAATAAGTGGTTTTAGCACGGTCTGCATCGGGAGCGCTATTACACTGACGGCTAATGGTGGAAACACGTATACCTGGTCAGCGGGCCCTACAGGCAGCGTTCTTACAAATACTCCTACCGGGAATACTACCTTCACCGTAGCCGGGACCAGCGCCGTAACAAACTGTTCTAACTTCGCAACAAAGTCAATTACGGTTAACGCCCTGCCAACAATAACGGTGAACAGCGGCACGGTTTGTGCCGGAAATATTTTTACCATGACCCCTGGTGGAGGCGTTAGTTATGTATACTCTAATGGGCAAAATACGGTAATCCCTACCGGAAATTCGAGTTATACTGTTACAGGTTTTAATGGAAACGGATGTTCTAATACAGCGGTTGCCGACGTTACTGTTTATTCCCGCCCTTCAGTTGGGGTTAACAGCGGAACCATGTGTTCTGGTACAATTTTTACATTAAATCCTACAGGTGGAGTATCCTATTCCATTAATTCTCCCGGCAACTCAACAACCGTTAGCCCCTTAACTTCTACTAATTACGCCGTATATAGTATCAATTCTAACGGGTGCCTTTCGGCCACAGCAGCAATTGCAAACGTTTCAGTTACTGCAGCACCTGTGCTTACAGTAAACAGCGGAACTATTTGCGTGGGATCTGTGTTTACCATTAATCCTCAGGGTGCAAACGTTTATACATACATCACAGGTGGTTCTACAGTATCACCTCTTACCACAACAAGTTATTCTATCATTGGACAAAATACTGTTACTGGTTGTGTTTCAGCTGAGGCTATCGTCACTGTTACCGTGTATGCTTTGCCTTCTGTTAGTGTCAACAACGGCACTGTTTGCGCGGGCGATGTTTTTACAATGAATCCAAGTGGTATAAATGCTACGAGTTTTATTTATTCAAGCATAACAAACACTGTTATCCCAACGGGAAACACCAGCTATTCCGTAACAGGTGTTAGCGCACAGGGATGTTTATCTCCAACTCAGGCTATAGCAAGCGTAACGGTTTACGCCAAGCCAACCATAAGTGTTACCAGTGGTTCAGTATGCCAGGGTTCTGCTTATACTATGACTGCAAGTGGCGGATTCAGTTATAATTTTTCGAGCGGTTCTGCTACGGTTTTTCCAAATGTAAACAGTATCGTTCTTGTTACTGGTGTTAGTCAGGAAGGTTGTCCTTCGGCCAATACCGCTACTGCAACAATAACTGTCTTCCCGTTGCCAACATTATCTGTTACATTACCTGCAGGTGTTTGCCTCGGAGATACCGCAACACTCACGGTATCCGGTGCATCAACTTATACGTGGATATCTGATAACACCCAGGCAACAACATTCACAGCGGCGCCAACTGCGAATACAGTTTATACCGTAGCAGGGACGAATTCCAACGGATGCGTGAATACCAAAACGGTTATGTTGAGCGTATTTGCACTGCCTACCATTACAGTGAACAGTGGTGCGGTTTGTCCGGGAGGTTCATTTGTAATGATCCCCGGTGGAGGGGTTTCTTATACCTTTTCAAGCGGATCTCCTGTTGTGACACCTGTTGCCAATAGCACATATTCAGTTATCGGAACAGATGCCAATGGTTGTATATCTCCGGTCCCGGCTATTTCAACAGTAAATATTGTAAACAGCCTAACCATCAGCGTTGCCGGAAACACCACAATTTGTGAAGGCGCTTCTACTACCTTATCAGTTAGCGGGGCAGGAACTTACTCATGGAGTACAAATGCGGTAACAAATACTGTTAGTCTTAACCCAACATCAACTACTGGTTACAGTGTTGTGGGATACAGCGGAAGTTGTTCTGATACTTTAGAACTTTCAGTGCTAGTTCATCCGGCTCCGGATCTTACTTTAACCAGTAGCGCTGTAATTTTATGTATTGGCGACACAGCTGTTATTACAACAGAGGGCGCTGCAAGTTATACCTGGGAAGGACTGACATCTACCGATGCTACAATTGCTGTAAGCCCAACGGTTGCTACTAATTATACGGTAACCGGACTCTCCGTTAATTCGTGTTCTGCAACTGCTGTCATTACTCAAAGTGTACAGGATTGTACCGGACTGGAAAAAATCAGCAAATCGAACGCACTTGTAAATGTTTATCCAAATCCTAATAATGGAACCTTCACTATTCACATAGATGACCAAGCTTCCTTGAAAGTACTTGATATCATGGGCAAGGAGATTTATTCTACCAGGTTAATTGAGCATAACACCGATATTGACATTAAAAATCATC
>JAEUTM010000508.1 GCA_016788025.1 Bacteroidia bacterium | reverse complement strand
AATCTGGTTCGAATCGCAAAAAAACCTGGGGACCAGATTTTATTAGTAGATCCGAAAGGCTTAAAAACACAATCTGAGATCGGACCTGCCCTCGCTTTTTTATTTGTTTGAAAATCCGATCGTTACTTATCAAAAAAAGCGTGATTTAACAGTTTTTCACGTGGAATTATTTAATTATCTTCGTTTTCCATTTTTTTAAAAATATGGCAAAATTCAGAAGAGAAGACGCGCTTGATTACCATTCCCAGGGACGTCCTGGTAAAATCGAAGTAATACCAACCAAACCATACAGTACCCAACGAGACTTAACCCTGGCCTATTCGCCGGGGGTGGCGGAACCTTGCTTGGAGATTGAAAAGAGCCCGGAGGATGCATACAAATACACGGCCAAGGGTAACCTGGTGGCGGTTATTTCCAACGGTACAGCAGTGCTTGGCCTTGGCGACATTGGGGCACTTGCATCCAAACCTGTTATGGAGGGTAAAGGCTTACTCTTTAAAATTTTTGCAGACATAGACGTATTTGATATCGAAATTGACACTAAAAACGTGGATGAGTTCATCAATACGGTTAAAAACATTGCTCCGACTTTTGGGGGGATTAACCTCGAAGATATCAAAGCTCCGGAGTGTTTTGAAATCGAAAAGCGACTCAAAGAAGTGCTTGATATTCCACTCATGCATGATGACCAGCATGGAACAGCAATTATCAGCGCCGCTGGATTGTTAAACGCTATCGAACTATCCGGTAAAAAAATGTCGGATGTTCGTTTGGTCATAAATGGAGCCGGCGCTTCTGCAAACTCCTGTGCAAAAATGTATATAGCCGTAGGTGTGAAGAAAGAAAACATCACCATGCTTGATAGCAAGGGAGTGTTGCATAAAGGCCGGAAGGACCTTGATCAGTACAAGTCTTTTTTTGCCTCTGAGAAAACAAACATCAATACTCTTGAAGAAGCGATCAAAGGAGCTGACGTGTTTGTGGGTTTATCAAAAGGGAATATTTTAAGCCAGGACATGGTAAAAAGCATGGCCAAAAACTGCGTGGTTTTTGCACTTGCAAATCCAACTCCTGAAATTTCTTACGAAGACGCGATATCAGCACGTAAGGATATTATTGTTGCAACGGGTAGAAGTGACAATCCAAACCAGGTGAACAACGTTCTTGGTTTCCCTTTCATATTCAGGGGAGCTATGGATGTTAGGGCAACAGCAATTAACGAAGAAATGAAACTGGCCGCAACTTTTGCCATTGCCGCTCTTGCAAAAGAACCTGTACCTGACTACGTGAACCTGGCCTACGGATCAAAAAACTTAAGTTTCGGTAGCGATTACATCATTCCGAAGCCAATTGACAACAGACTTATCAGCGCTGTATCTTCAGCGGTAGCCAAAGCCGCAATTGACAGTGGTGTTGCAAAGCGTAAAATAACAGATTGGGACGCTTACCGCAGCGAACTTGAAAATCGTCTGGGCAAGGATAACAAACTCATGCGTAGTCTTGCCGACAAAGCAAAAAGCAATCCGAAACGAATTGTTTTTGCGGAAGCGGATAATTATAAAATTCTTAAAGCTGCACAGGTTGTGCGTGATGAAGGAATCGCAAAACCAATCCTGCTTGGTGACAAAGCTAAAATCGCAAGAATTGCCGAAGATAATTCCATGGACCTTTCAGATATGCAACTGATGGATCCGATGGACGAGCATGAAGATAAGCGTAATGAGTTTGGAGACATGCTCTGGCAAAAACGTCAACGCCGCGGCTTAACACAATATGATGCCCGCAAACTCATGCGCGACAGAAATTATTTTGGCGCAATGATGGTTGAAATTGGAATGGCCGACGCCATGATCAGCGGACTAACCAGGAAATATGGTCAGCCTATAAAACCAGCGCTTGAGATCATTTCGACCTTACCCGGGGTTTCGAAGGTTGCCGGGCTCTATATTATGGTCACTAAAAGGGGTCCTTACTTTTTTGCCGACACCACCATGAACACTGATCCTACAGCTGAAGAGCTGGTGGATATTGCAGTACTCACAGCAAACACTGTGAAACAATACAACATTAATCCACGCATCGCTATGTTATCATACAGCAATTTTGGTTCTGCGGTGGGGGAAGTGCCGACAAAAGTTGCAAAGGCAGTTGAAATTCTTCACAACAATTATCCGGGTTTAGTGGTAGACGGCGACATACAAGCGAATTTCGCAACCAATAACGCTTTGCTGAAAGAACAATTTCCGTTTAGCAGCCTTGTAGACAAAGACGTTAACACCTTTATCTTTCCTAATCTTGCCGCGGGTAACATCGCTTATAAACTTATGCAGGAACTGGGTGGAGCGGAGGCGATTGGTCCGGTTCTGATTGGAATGAACAAACCAGTGCATGTTTTACAACTAGGAAGTAGTGTGCGTGAAATAGTGAATATGATAACCATTGCAGTAGTGGACGCGCAAAACAAAAAGTAATTTCTGATGTCATTGATCAATTACATTAAAGGCCATGTTAGCTCTCGTACACCGGCCTTTATGGTTATAGAAGCAGGAGGGGTTGGTTACGGGATGTACATTTCTCTTCAGACCTATTCGAAAGTTTCGCAGCAAAATGAAGTACAACTCTTCATTGAAAGTGTTTTCGTGAGGGACGACAATCCAAAGTTTTATGGTTTTGCCGATGAAGAAGAGCGCGATCTCTTCCGCAAGCTTATTTCAGTGAGTGGGGTAGGAGGCGCCAGCGCTATTCTTATGCTTTCCAGTATGACGGCTCCGGAAATAGTGGGGGCCATAAATACAGCCAACGTTAGCCTTTTAAAAAGCATCAAAGGAATCGGTGATAAAACCGCTCAGCGTATTGTAGTTGACCTTAAAGGAAAAATGGGTAAACATGAGGGTGGAATTTCACAGATTCTGGGCAATTCGTACAATAAAAACAAGGATGAGGCGTTAATGGCTTTGGTCACATTGGGGTTCCCTAAGATCGCTGCTGAAAAGGCTCTCGAAAAAGCAATAAAACAGCAAGGTACTAGTACCGAAAATGTGGAAATTTTGATAAAAGCCTCTTTAAAGAACTTCTAAACCCCAGTGAGAGCCAACGGACTAATAAATTTTGTTATTCTTACCAGTGCAACGGCCTGCCTGATGGGCCTTGTAACCCAAAAGAACACTTCCAATGCTTCTCTGGATACGGAAGATCTGGATTTCAGGAAATCCTCCCTGGTTTTGCCGCCGGATACACCGGAGGTAGAAGACGACGAACCGCCTGAATTGCTTTATAATTTTAAAGACAACGATGGTCGTCCGCCGATGCTGGATCCAAAATCTAAACTATACCTGGAAGACCCTTCGAATGTTAAAACAGATGTTCAGTACGATCCTAAGACAGGCAACTACGATATCTCGCAAAAGGTAGGAGAACGCGATTATCGTCCGGATACTTACATGAACCTGAAGGAATACAAAGACTACATGTTCAAAAAGCAAATGCGCGAATACTGGCGTTCGCGTGTTGCCGCCGACGAGCTGAATTCTCAACCCCGCCAGGGTATTATTCCGAAACTTCAGGTAAACAGCGAATTATTTGATAGGATCTTTGGCGGAAATACAGTAGATATCAAGCCAACCGGGACGGCTGAACTTATTTTTGGATTGAACCGTACGAAAAACAAAAATCCCTCCATCCCACAGCGTCAACAGAAAGTTACCAATTTTGACTTTAACATGCGCATTCAATTGAACCTCCTCGGAAAGATTGGTGATAAGTTAAAAGTAACGACTAACTACAATACTGAAGCCTCCTTCGACTGGGAAAATCAGGTTAAAGTGGACTACACCGGCTACGAGGACGAGATTATTAAAAAAATTGAAGCTGGTAACGTAACGCTCCCTTTAAATAGCTCACTCATTTCGGGAAGCCAAACCTTATTTGGATTTAAAACCGACCTGCAGTTCGGACGATTAAAAGCCTCCGTCGTGTTCTCGCAGCAGCGCGGTAAAAAACAGGAAATTACTGTTCAGGGTGGAGCGCAAATGCAAAACTTTAATGTAACTGCAGATAACTACGAACAAAACAGGCACTACTTTTTAGCACACTATTTCAGAAAAAACTATGATGCTTGGATGAACACACTTCCTGTGGTTAATACACCGATTGTAATCACAAAAGTAGAGGTGTATCTTCTCGGGATGAACGGTACGGCTGAGCAAACGCGTAACATTGTGGCTTTTGAGGACCTTGGTGAAGATACGGCAGATGTAGTGAGCGAATTCAAAGATCCTGCAGCGGTCACCCCACCGGAGGCAGCCCTTAGAGATAATCCTGATCCAAATCTTTTCATCCCTTCCAACGATGCGAACAGTTTGTATAGCGTTTTAACTAATACAGCAAATGGACTTATCATGACCCGTTCTGTGTCTGTTTTGTCAGAGGTTCTTTCATCTACCGTTAGTGCACGAAACACTAAAAATCCAAACAACATTTACATGGTGGAGGGCAGAGATTTTACCAAGATCCAGAATGCAAGACGCCTTAACAGCACAGAATATTATCTCAATCCGCGTTTAGGATATATTTCCCTTAATCAGCAACTCAATAACGATCAGGCTTTAGCCATATCTTACCAGTATACTTACAACGGAAAAACTTACCAGGTTGGTGAATTCAGCGAACAAGTGCCCGACAACACACAGCTTTTAGTATGTAAATTATTAAAAACAAATGCAGTCAGTGTAAAACACCCGATGTGGAAGCTGATGATGAAAAACGTTTACTCTATCGGAGCATATAACCTCAATCCCCAGGATTTTAAGCTGGATGTTTATTATAACAATATTGAAACCGGCGTTGATATTCCTTATCTACCGGGTGGGAGAGACGTAAACGGTAAACAGTTGATCCGTGTTTTAGGTTGCGATAAACTGAGCGTGAACGGCGATAAATCGCCTGACGGATATTACGATTTTATTGATGGGTATACCGTTTCGCGAAATAATGGGCGCATCTATTTCCCAACTGTTGAACCATTTGGAAGAAGTTTGATAAAAACCGGATTAACTCCACAAGAGAATAAATTCGACATTGATGAAACGTCAGAAATTAAAAAATATGTCTTTACGGAGCTTTACGACTCTACCAAAACCGCTGCGGCATTTATCCAGGAAAAAAACAGGTTTAAAATTAAAGGAACATACCGTTCTTCTTCCGGTTCGGAGATTGCATTAAACACACTTAACATTCCGCAGGGAGCGGTTGTAGTTACAGCAAATGGCGTAACACTGGTGGAAAACACCGACTATACAGTAGATTATACATTGGGGAGAGTAAAGATCATTAACGAAGGTTTACTGAGTTCTTACGCCACTATAAAAGTTACTGTTGAAAGCAACTCGCTCTTTAATGTGCAGCAGAAAAGTCTGTGGGGCACCAGATTGGATTACAAAGCGGGAAGGAATCTTAACGTCGGTGGAACGTTTTTAAGGTTTAACGAGCGCCCGGTTACTCAAAAAGTCTCCATTGGTGATGAACCCGTAAGTAACATTGTAGCCGGCCTGGATTTCAATTACAAAAATGATTTGCCCTTTTTAACACGTTTGCTTGATATGCTTCCTTTTTACAGCACCAAGGAAATGAGTTCTATTACTGCCCGGGGAGAAATAGCGAAACTATTCCCCGGAAATGCAAAAGCAATTAAGGCGAATGGCGGAAACTCCTACATCGACGACTTCGAAGGTTCTCTTTCCCTTATTGATGTGAAGGGTCCCGGCAACTGGTTTCTGGCGAGCATTCCTTATGGCATCAAGGGCGCATTCCCCGAGGCAGACCAACAGGCATCTCCAATTTTAACCGGTATGAACCGTGCGAGGTTTAACTGGTACACTATAGACAATATGTTTACCCG
>JAEUTM010000493.1 GCA_016788025.1 Bacteroidia bacterium | reverse complement strand
GGCTCTTTCCTTGTAGTATTGGATCATGTCGTTATTCATATCGCAAATTTTTAGTTTTCATCATAAAAAAAGCCCCTCGCGGGGCTTTACTTAAATATCTGAAAGGTCTTTTCCTCTTTCTTCAATACTTTCTTCAATGTCAATATATGGCTCCTCTATTATTTCTTTGTTTAAAGACTTGTGGTGAATAGATAAGAGAATGGCCGGAAGCAATATCAAATTAGTAAACATTGACATAAGCAGGGTTAGAGAAACAAGGACACCCATGGCTTTTGTTCCACCAAAACTGGAAGCCGCAAAAATGGCAAATCCGCAAAACAGGATGATAGATGTGTAAACCATACTTAGTCCGGTATCCTTAATAGCCGCTGTAATTGCCTCAGAAGCAGATTTTTTATACTTCTTCAATTCCTGCCTGTATTTCGTAAGAAAATAAATAGTTCCATCGGAGGAAATACCAAAGGCGATTGAGAAGATTAAAATGGTAGAAGGTTTGAAACGTATATCGAGAAAACCCATCACACCAGCCGTGATCACCAGTGGAATCAAACATGGTAATTTGGAAAGAACGATAATTCTTACCGAACGAAAGAGTGCAATTCCCACTATTGCAATTAATACAATTTCAATAACAAGACTCTCAATGAGATTGTCTAGCAGGTAATCGTTGCTTTTTAAGAAGACCAGACTGTGACCTGTAGTAGTGACGTTGTATTCTTTCGGGTCGAAGATCGAATCAATTTTTGGTCTCAGTTCGGCCATCAGCTGATCCATTTTTTTAGAACCTATGTCACGGGCCTGGAAACTCACGCGGGTAATCTGTTTTGTGCTATCAATAAAACGGGTAATCTGTTTTGCAGTATCCATACTGGCCAAACCGCTATTATCATCTCCGGCGCCCGTAAATTCTGAAAGGGATTTTAAATCGGATACACTCGGTAGTTTGTAGTATTTTGCATCGCCACCGCGGTAGGCCTGATATGAAAATTTAATCGCCTCAACGATAGATACAGGTTTGCTAAAAATATCGTACTCGGCAAACATGCGCTGAAGTCTCTGGATCTTATAAAGTGCTTTTGCATTCTCAGCAAAAAGTCCTTTAGGTTTTTTGGTATCAATCTCCACTTCAAAAGGTAAAACCCCTTTGAAATTATTCTCAAAAAAATGAAGATCTGTATACACCGGATCATTCTCTGGAAGATCGTCTACCACATAACCGTTCATATCGATCTTAAACATTCCGATAAATGCAATGATCGTAATAATAGTTGTTGTGATATAAATTGCCGCACGCCGTTTCTGAACCAGGCTATCAATAATCGAGAGAACCTTGTTAATTCGCTTACCCTCTTGGTGTTTGGTGTGTTTAGCTTTTGGTGTTGGCAATAAACTTAAAACAACAGGAATTAATATCAGAGTGATAAAATATGTCGCCATAACGCTGACTGCAGCTACAACACCAAATTCTACAAGCATAGAACTCTTTGTAAAATACAGCACACCAAAACCAATAGCAGTAGTAATGTTTGCAAGGAAAAGGGTAATACCAATCGTTTCTATACTTCGTTGGAGTGCTTTTATTTTATTACCATGCGCAAGAAATTCGCTATGGTATTTGTTGACCAGGAAAATGCAATTTGGCAAACCAATTACCATGATAAGTGGAGCAATCAAACCCGACAGAACCGTTATCTTGTAACCAAAGAGTTCCATGATCCCTATAGACCAGATCACCCCGATAATTGTTACAATCAGCGAAAAGAAGACCGTGCTGAGGGACCTGAAGAACAACCAGAGAATTATGGCGGTAACACAAACTGCCAGAACAAGGAACAAGGTCATCTCGCTCGACACCTTCCTCATCAACTGCGACCGGATGTAAGGCATTCCGGAATAATGCATTTCAATACTGTGCTTTTCAGCAAAGGCATCACCCAATTGTCGAATTTCATCAACAATCGTTAATCGACGCTTGGAGTCGAGATCCTTTTTATTAAAAGTAATGAGAAGTACGGTCGCACCCGTCTCCTTGTTGTATAGTATGTTGTCGTAAAAAGGAAGATTCAGAATCTCTGCCTTCAGGCTATCAACTTCAGATTGGGAGTGAATGGGGTTCTGCACCACAGGCACCATCTCAAATTTTCCGAGACTGTCGTTCTTAACCAGTTTAAACAAAGAACTTATGGATAATATCCCTTTAATTCCCTGGATCTTCTTCACGTTTCCACTCAGCTCATGCCAGTCGCTAAACTTTGGATAGGTGAAAAGATTTTTATCCTGGAAACCCATCACCATCACGTTTCCATCTTCGCCAAATCTCTTTTTGAAAGTCTGATATTGTATAAAAGTACTGTCGTTATCAGGAAGAATCTTTGCAAACTCGTAAGACAGCTCCATTTTATAAGCTTCATAACCCATAAATGCTGTAAGCAACAACACTCCCAGAGTAAAGGCCAACTTATTTCGTAATAAAAGAGCTGAAAAGTATTTCCACATAGTTTTTCTTTATTAGTGCCTGATCCTTTTTTTGATCATTCCCCCCTTGGTATCTTTTATGCTGTTCATAATCACAAAAGCCGCAGGATCTATTTTTTCTATTTCTGTATTCAATTTAGCTACCTCAAGTCTGGTGATCACCGTATACAAAATGTCAATCTCACTTTTCTTGTCACCCGCCTCTGCATATCCCCGCATTCCTTTGTAAACTGTAACTCCCCGACCTAAATCTCTGGTGATCATTAACCTGAGTTCTTCGTTTTTAGCAGAGATAATGGTCACCCCCGTATACTCCTCAATTCCCTCGATTATAAAATCTACCGTTTTAGAGGCGCTAAGATACGCTAAAATTGAATATAAAGCGGTTTCAAAAGAGAGTAACCAGGCGGCAAAAGAGAATATAATGATGTTCACAATCATGATAATATCACCAATGGTTAGCCCCGTACGTTTACTGAATGCAATGGCCATTACTTCTGTTCCATCAATCACTCCTCCGCCTCTCATGGTCAAACCAATACCTGCCCCAAGAAAAAAACCTCCAAATACCGAAACCAATAGTTTGTCTGCAGTCATCACTGGAAATTTAAAGACCGCAATGCAAATGGCCAGGCTTACTATCCCGCAGATGGTTTTGATCATGAAATTTTTTCCGATCTGTGTATATCCAATAATAATAAATGGAATATTGAGTGCCACAATCAGTATTGGTAACGACCAACCGGTAACAGCCGACACGAGTAACGAAACCCCTGTGATTCCACCATCAATAAATCCGTTGGGCAGTAAAAAACTTTCCAGTCCGAAAGCAGCCGAAAAAACACCAAGGGCAATTAAAAAAGTGTTGATGATCTCTCTTTTTAAAAGGCGTTTTAATATCAGAAAGGCCTTGGCTTTTTGCCTTCGGCTTTTTACCGGTTGCTCACCATGCTTTAGTTCTATGTGTCCTGAAGCCCCATCCATACTTAAGTACCTAATGATACTCACTATTCCTTAAAAAAGCAAAAAAATGGCTGCTGGCAAGCCTTCCGATCTCAAATTCGGGAAAATAATCCCTAATTTTAATTTAGAACTAATACTCCATTTTTGCATTTTTTTACAAATCAGGTTGAACTTTCTATTCCTACCGGTGTACAGGTAATAAACGGGATGATTTAAATGCAAAAGGAAGATTAACAAGCGCTTATTACATGGCGGAAAGAAAAGACAGATTTTCAATTTACACCGATGAAGAATTGATGTGCTTTTTGTGCAAGGGAGAAGTGCTTGCCTTTGATGAGTTGTATCATCGCTACAGTAAGCGTTTAATGGTTTATTTTGTGCGCATGCTGAATTTCGACAAAGACCTGGCCAAAGACGCGCTGCAGGATCTTTTTCTCAAAATTGCGGAGTCACCCGAAAAATTTGACACCGCACTTTCTTTTAAAACCTGGATCTTTTGCGTGGCCTCTAATAGTTGTAAGAATTTCTACCGACACAAACAAATTGTTGCCAGGAGTCATAAAGAAATTCTGCAAACCAGCGCTTCAGATCAACACTTCATAAACAGCGCTCATAAACTGGATGGGCTGGAATTTAATAAGATGCTGGAAGAAGTATTAAATGAGCTTCCTCCTGAAAAAAAAGAAGCTTTTATACTGAAATACCAGGAAGAAAAAACTATTGCCGAAATCTCACAAATTCAGGATTGCCCGGAAGGAAGCGTAAAATCGCGATTGCACTATACTTTAAAAATACTTGAAGAGAAACTTTATATGTTTAACCCTGTAATATCATAATCATGAACGCGGAGAAGAATTTTGAAAAATTGTTGAGAGAAAACATGAGTCCTGAAAATTCAGATATTGATGCTCCGGATGCTGAACTGGTTTTCACTGCCAGGCAAATGATTGGACTCAGAAAGAGAGAACCTTTGGAAAAGTTTGGCTTCATTCAAAACATACTGCACTTTTTCAGGACAGAGCTTCGCCTTTACCCAGTTGGAATCAGTGTTCTTTTTCTTTTCGGATTAGTGTTTTATTTTAATGAACCGAATTACGGAACGCAAGGAACCGCTGTTATGTCTGGTGGCAACGAAATATTGTCCTTAAGGAACACCACTATTTCGGTTAACAGTTCCACAATGCTCACCAGTATTCCTACGCTGCGTTACTAATTTTAATCCCGCATTTTAATAATTACAAAACAGATGGTACTCTGATGGAAGTCTTACGGATATCAGTAAAAATATAACACCACAAATATGCAGATAACCAGGATATAAAAATCCGTGCAATCTGCGTTCCCGATAGCTATCGGGACAACATCAAAAAATATTGAAAGTCCTTTGTCTTGCAAAACAAGACCTGGAATTGTATTTCCTAAAATTTAACTATGCAAAAACAAAAAAATACTCCTTTAAAACAACCCGTACTTCTGATACTGGATAAAAACTTCAGGTATTTTCATTTCCTGAACCAGAAACTTGCATTCTGGCTGATCGGCCTGGTTGGATTTGTATTTTATGTCACGTCCATAAACGGTGAATACGCACTCGACGATGGCATCATTATCCATCAGAATGACCACGTGGTAAAAGGGGTTCGTGGAATTAAGGATATTCTCACAAAAGATGCTTACGAGAGTTTTTACCGTCGCATGTGTGCCACAGACCAATTGGCAGGAGGACGTTACAGACCTTTGTCAGCCGTTAGTTTTGCCATCGAACAGGAATTTATAGGTGCTTATCGAACAGGCCTGTACTTAAAAGTGGAAGACTCCAATAAAAACAACGTGCTCGATAAGGGGGAAGTAAGCTATACCACTCCCTGTGGCAGACCAGAAACAAACTACGAGTTTAACGACTATATTGACGTTAACGGCGACAACATTGTTCAGCCTAATGAATGTTATACCTGCTGGGACAGAAACAAAAATCTTAAAAACGATATAGAAGAAGACATTAATAGCGACGGTCTGTTCAACGAGATCGATTGCCAGCTCTATGGTGCAAAGTTCAGGCATTTTAATAACATCTGGACCTATGCTCTCGGTTGCATGCTTCTGTATCTGGTGTTTTCAAGATATGTTTTCCGAAACAATCAGGACCTTGCTTTCCTGGCGGTGTTGTTGTTTACCATGCACCCGATCCATTCTGAAGCCGTGGCCAACGTAAAAAGTCGCGATGAGATCTTCTCTCTTATTTTTATTGCACTTACTTTTTTCTATTCCTTCCGTTTTATCGAAACTAAAAAGACAATCAACATTTTTTGGGCCGGGCTTGTTTTCCTTCTGGCCTTACTTTCCAAAGAATACGCAGTAACCTTATTGTTCCTGGTTCCACTATCAATCTACTTTTTCACAGAAAATGATTTTGATTTTCGCACCATTTTGAACCGAAAGGAGGACATAAAAAAAGCAATTCTTGTCAGCCTTGCCTTTATTCTTTGCGCTTTCTTAATGACTTACATTAAACGTGATTTTGACATTCACGCCATGCCCGGAGCTAAACCTACACGTTCTTTCTGGCTCTTTCCATTCTTATATATCATTGTCGGCATTTTCCTGATGGGAGCAAACAAAAAGAATAATTTTCTGAAGCTTATGAGCTGGTTTTATTTTGTTGTTCTCTTTTATATTGGAATGCGCTGGATGGCTGTAAAACTGAACCCGGGTGTTCCAAACACAGAAATCCTTAATAATCCATACCTGCTTGCAAATGGAGAGGAACGTTTCTGCAGTAAGGTTTATGTGCTTTTAAAATATTTTTCATTGCTCTGTTTTCCTCATCCTTTATCATCTGACTATTCTTACAACTCTATTGAGTATCGTCACTTTTTAAGTTGGGATTTTATCGTTTCTCTCTTGCTACACATTGGGTTGGTTGTTGCTGCATTTTATTTCACTCTGAAAAAACACATTCTTGGATTTGCATTATGGGTTTATATTCTCTTTGCCTTAATGATTGGAAATGTTTTGATGGACATTGGTGCAACAATGGGTGAACGTCTGATATTCCACTCCTCTATTGGTTTTTGCCTGGCCATGGCATGGTTAATTTTAAAAGGTCTTGATAAACTGAAAACAATCTCCTTCAAAACAAAACAACTAAGTTTTATCCTTGTGCTCCTTGTCGTTTCTTTTCTTTATGGCGCTAAAACCTGGGAAAGAAATTTCGACTGGAAAAACGATATTACACTGTTTATTAAAGATTCTAAAACAATGCCAAACTCCGTTCTTGCACTTGGTAATGCAGGAGCCAGGTACGTGGATCTTTTGAGCACAAAAGACTTTACCGAAAATTACGTGCCGGGATACGACACCACCTTTAATGATTATAATGGAACCCTGAGTGACATCATCCAGGAGGTAAAACAAGGCAAATACAAAACACGGAGAGAAGCTGCCATTCATCACGGCGTTGATGTTCTCGAACGTGCTATTGCTTTACATCCGCGTTACGTAAATGGTTATCTGAATCTGGGACTTCTATATTTTCAATTAAGAAAAGACTCGGCTGCTTTATTCAACTGGAAAAATGCAGAACGTCTTTACCCGAATAATCCTTACTTAAGAAACTACTATGGAGTTTATTCCAATGATCTTAAAAATCGCGGAGCCCTTGCATTCAACCGTGGGAGAATGGATTCAGCAGCCATTGCTTATAACCTGCTAACGATACTCGAACCTCATAATGCTGAAGCCTGGTATAATCTTGGTGGAGCCTACTTTAATCAGCGCAGATATCAACAGGCTTATAAAAGCTGGAACAAAGCTCTTGCCATTAATCCGAATTATGCTGATGTAAAAAGAGTGCTGCCTATGATAACGCCCCAAATGTTGGGAGAGAATCCACCTGTAAAACCTTAGTAATTGTTAGATTTTGTAGTAAACTACCTTCTTGGTCTCGAAGAATTCCTCCTCGAAAAACTCTTTGAGTTCATAGAACTTGGCTTTATCGTAGAACCTGCCAAATTCTTCGCGAAGGTCTCCGCCCTTTAGATACAGGATCCCGTTTGGAAGGTCGTTAAAGTTTTCTTTCAGGAATTTATCTTTGATCCATTTGTAAAATTCAGGGAACTCCGTAACCGCACGACTTACCACGAAATGAAATTTCTCATTAATCTCTTCTGCCCTTTTGTGAAAAGCACGTACATTTTTTAAGCCTAATGCGGACGACACTTCTTCTACAACCTTGATCTTTTTGCCGATACTATCTACCAGACAAAAATCTGATTCTGGAAACATAATAGCCAGTGGAATTCCGGGAAAGCCTCCACCCGTGCCAACATCAAGAACTTTAGTTCCACTCTTAAAAGACATTACCTTTGCAATACCAAGCGAATGCAAAACATGACGTTCATAGAGTAAATCAATATCCTTTCGGGAAATAACATTGATCCGGCTGTTCCATACATTATACAGATCGTATAATTGTTCAAACTGCCCCAGCCTCTTCGAATCTAGTTCCGGGAAATATTTTTTCAGGATTGCGGTCACGGCCTGCCGTCTCCTCCATGTTTAAATGCATTATACAACAGATCTCTCGCCCTGAATAACTGGGCTTTAATTGTACCGATCGGTAAATTAAGCTTTTGAGAGATCTCTTCATGACTGAGCTCCTGGAAATAAAACAGCTCGATCATTTCTTTGTATTTGGGTTTTAGATTGTCTACCAACACTCTCAAACGTTCCATTTTTTGTTTTTTAATGAAAGTCTCTTCCGGATCGAGTGTTGAGGCTTTGATATTTGCCGAGTGATCTGTGCCTTCGGAATGCTCGCTTTTGTTATCAAGCGACACAGATTGTTTTTGTTTTTTCTTTCTTAAGAAATCTATGGCATTATTACTGGCAATCTTAAACAACCAGGTACTGAATGCGAAATCCGGACTATACTGATCTAACTTTTTAAATGCTCTTCCGAAGGCTTCAATGGTTAGATCTTCAGCATCGTCCTTATTATTGCACATTTTAAGCATGGTGAAGAAAACGCTTTCCCTGTAACGGTGTAACAGTTCAGCATAAGCCTTCTGATCATCGTTTTCAATAGCAAGCCTCACCAATTTATAATCATAAACTGCCTTGGTGGTTAATCTTTGTTCGCTATCGTCTAGTTCGCCCACTTAACTCGTTTGTAAAACAATTTATTTATATGAAAGATAGGATAAATAAACAAAAGTAACAACTCGTACAATGCACAGCCTGCAAGCAAATCCCGCTCATTTAGTTTTCTGGAAGCTTTATTAAGAATAATGACCTGCACCAGAACCTTCACTACCAGAAGGATCAGAAGGGTCATAAGCGTTTGTACAGAAAGACACAAACCAATCAGCGAGAGGTAAAATAAATATTGTGAAAAATAATTAAAAGCAATTCTCGACTTCGATTTTCCCGAATAAAGCGGTGCTGTGGAAAGATGTCGTGCCTTCTGGAAGCTCCATTGACGAAACGTCTTTTTTGGTTTTGAATAGGTAATTGTTTCGGCAGAAATACAGACGTTTGTATTCTTTTCATTTGCCGCGTTGTTCACAAACAAATCATCGTCACCCGAATCAATATGATAGTGCTTCGAAAATCCTTTTTCTTTAAAAAACAACTCTTTGGTGTATGCAAGATTCCTGCCAACTCCCATATAAGGCTTGTTCTTTAAAGCTGCAGACAAATACTGCAGGCCTATTACAAAAGTATCGAAGCGGATGAGTTTATTGAGAAATCCTTTTTGTTTTTCGTAGGCACCATAACCCAGTACAATCTCTCGTTCAAAGGTAAAACCAGCTGACATTCCTTTTAACCATTGATCGGATGCCGGAAAGCAGTCTGCGTCGGTAAATACCAAACGGTTATGTTTGGCTGCCTTAATTCCCACCAACATCGCAAATTTTTTGCCGTGTTTGTAATAAGGGTCTTCTTTGATGTTTGCTTTACGAAGGTTCGGAAATATTTTTGCGAATTCATCAATAACATTTTCGGTGTTATCATAACTACAATCATTCACCACAATAACTTCAAAATCAGGGTAGTCCTGAGAAAGAATCTTTGGTAGAAATTCGGTTAAGTTTTCATCTTCATTTTTTGCGCAAATCACCACAGAAATTGGCTCCATTTCATGCTTTCCCTCAAATCGTTCTTTTTTACTGAGAGATACCGGTAAATAATTCAAAATATAATTAACAACTAGTACAGCAAAAGCAACAAAGGACAGTATGGAGAGTACTTCCGGCGGCCCAAGCTCGGTGAATTCAGGAAAAAACATATTAAGTAAAAGTACCTGATAGCCCAACAGCAAAATAAAATATCTTTGCATTTATTAAACAAAATAATTAACAATGACAGGTGGGTTAAAAGCTGTAATATTCGACATGGACGGGGTTTTGATAGAAAGCGAACACCTGTGGAGAAAGGCTATGATTATGGGATTTGGCGAAGCAGGAATGACCCTTACCGAGGAAGATTGCCGCCAGACCACAGGCTTGAGGATCG
>JAEUTM010000435.1 GCA_016788025.1 Bacteroidia bacterium | reverse complement strand
AGCTTTTACGTTTAAAGGGAAAGGGAGAGCCAGGTTTGAACGGCGGAGCTCCAGGAGATCTTTATCTTTCCGTCCATGTTAGTAAGCATCCACACTACGAAAGAAAAGGCGACGATCTTTATTGCCCTTTGAATGTAGATCTTTATACCGCGGTTTTAGGTGGTTCTATACTTATCAGAACCCTTAAAAGCACAACGCGCATAAACATTGCCAAGGGAACCCAAAATGGAAAAACATTACGATTAAAAGGAATGGGAATGCCCGTGTATGATAAGCCGGGAGAGTTTGGAGATCTCTATGCGAAAGTAAATGTTGTCTTACCTGAAAATCTTTCCGAGCGTGAAGTAGCATTGTTTAATGAATTGTCTAATCTCAAAAAAAACTCAAGCCATGCTGAAAGTATATGATTATCTGGGTGAGTTGATGGAGTGGAGAATGCGTCGCGAACGATTTTCCGGTCCAAGGTTTACACATTTTGCCGGCGATATCAGGGAAATGCTGGAGATTCAGGAACACAGGGAGTTTGAGGACGCGATTCAACGAACGATACAAACATTACAATCGTTAAATATTCCTTTTGAACGTAATTTTAAACGCGTATTCAGATTTAATGGCGAACAAATGGTAGCCGACTGGAAAGTGTCGCCGTTGGCTATGTACCTTATTATTATTAATTGTGACCCTGTTCATGAAACCGTGGCCAGGGCACAATTGTTTTTTTTAATGACACAAAAATAATCTATGCCAACAAACACTAAAGTCGAAAAACACAGTCACGTTGCCTGTTACCATTGCGGTGACGATTGTCCTGATACTCATATTCACACCGAAGAGAAGATTTTTTGCTGTGAAGGTTGTAAAATGGTTTATGAAATCATTAATCAGAACGGTCTTTGTAATTATTACGACATTAGTCAGAACCCCGGAATCAATCAAAGGATAAAAGTAAGAGAGGGTAAATTTGCCTTTCTCGACAACCAAGAAATTGCATCAAAGCTTATTCACTTTCGGGATGGAACCCAGGCTCACGTTACATTTTACCTGCCGCAGATGCACTGTAGCAGCTGTATCTGGTTGTTGGAGCATCTCTCTAAATTAGACAAAGGGGTGAAGAGCGCCACCGTTAATTTTTTGAAAAGAGAAACTACCATTGTTTTTAATACAGAACAAACAAGCCTTAGGAGAATTGCCGAACTTCTTACGTCTATTGGCTACGAACCACACATTAGCCTCCGCGATATGGACAATACTAAAGTCCGGAAATATGACAGAACCCGGATTTATAAAATAGGTATTGCCGGTTTTTGTTTTGCCAATATTATGTTATTAAGTTTTCCGGAGTATTTTTCTTCGGGCGACATCCAGGAAGCGTTCCTGAGGAAGGCTTTCAGTTTTATAAATCTGGGACTTTCTTTGCCGGTCTTTTTTTATTGTTCATCCGAATTTTTTACATCGGCTTATAAAAGTTTAAAACAAAAATTCTTAAATATAGACGCTCCGATCGCGCTGGCCATTCTTATAACCTTCGGACGCAGTCTTTATGAAATACTAAGTCAAACCGGGGCAGGTTATCTCGATTCCATGAGTGGTATTGTATTCTTTATGCTGTTGGGACGTTTCTTTCAAAACAAAACGTACGAGAACCTGGCTTTTGATCGCGATTTTCGTTCTTATTTTCCAATAGGAGTTACACGGCTTGGTAGCGATGGTTCTGAAGACCAGGTTCCCGTTGGAGAAATAAAAAAGGGCGATCGGTTAAGAATACATAGCCACGAAATTATTCCGGCCGATGGTATGTTGTTTCTGGGGAAAGGAAATATCGATTACAGCTTTGTTACAGGTGAATCACTTCCATCTGAAAAAGTAATTGGTGAACTTGTTTACGCAGGAGGCAAACAGATTGGTGCTGCGATAGAAATAGAAGTGGTAAAGGAAGTGTCGCAAAGTTATCTTACCCAGCTTTGGAACAATGATGTATTTAAAAAACAAAACGAAGAAAAGAAGACTTCTTTTGTGCATCGCATAAGCCGTTACTTTACCTACATATTGTTCAGTATTGCTGCCTTAGCTACTATTTTCTGGCTGGTAAATGACTCTTCAAAAGCCTGGAACGCGCTTACCGCTTGTCTTATTGTAGCATGCCCTTGCGCATTGCTTCTCTCAGCCACATTTACCAATGGAAATATGTTGTCAAAATTGCAAAAGGTCGGATTTTTTGTAAAAAGTGCCAATGCTCTTGAGAGTATCGCAGAAGCAGACACCATAGTGTTTGATAAAACCGGCACCATTAGTTTACAAAGCGAGTCTTCGGTTCAGTTCCAGGACGGAGCATTAAGCGGCTACGAACAGCAGTTGGTAAGATCACTGGCCATTCAATCAAGCCATCCCTTAAGTAAGGCTATTGTTTCTGCTTTGCCGGTTCAAAAGCTCTTTACGGTAAAGGATTTTAAAGAACTAAAGGGAAGGGGAAGTGTTGCCGTCATAGATGGTCAGAAATTAAAGCTTGGTTCCGAAGAATTTGTTTCCGGCTCCAGAATTTTAAGGAGACCCGACAGTTCCAAAGTATTTGTGTCGGTTAACGATGAAGTTCTTGGATACTTTGCCATTAAAACCCAGTATCGCAGCGGACTTTCAGAGCTTATAAACCAACTAAATCCGAAGTACCAGTTATCCGTAATTTCAGGAGATAATAATGCTGAAGAAAGGAACCTGATGACAATTTTTAATTATCGCTCAATTCTTTTGTTCGAACAAAGTCCCCAGGAAAAACTCGAGTACATAAAAGCCCTGCAAAACAAAGGCAGGAAAGTGATAATGGTAGGTGACGGTTTAAATGATGCAGGAGCCTTGCAACAAAGCAACGCGGGAATTGTTATCAGCGATGATATCAATAATTTCTCCCCGGCCTGTGACGCCATTCTCGATGGAAGACAGTTTTCTAAACTCGCAAAACTCCTGGCATATTGCAGAAAGGAAAAATCTATTATTTATGGCAGTTTTATTATCTCCATCCTTTACAATATCGTTGGATTATCATACGCAGTACAAGGCGAGCTTAGCCCGGTGATAGCTGCTATATTGATGCCGGTGAGTTCGGTAAGTATCGTGTTATACACAACGCTTATGAGTTCATGGTTTGGGAGGAAGTTAGTGAACAATAGCCGTGTGATATAAATCATGTTTAAACCTGACGGTCTTCATAGCCTTCGCTCAGTTGTCATTGTAATTTTACTTCAGAAACAAAGACCAGCCCCGTAAGGCAGGCGGCATAGAAAGACTAGTCCCGTAAGACTAGCGCAATGAAAGACCAGCCCGTAAGGCAGGCAGCATAGAAAGACTAGTCCCGTAAGACTAGCACAACGAAAGACCAGCCCCGTAAGGCAGGTAGCATAGAAAGACTAGTCCCGTAAGACTAGCACAACGAAAGACCAGCCCCGTAAGACTGGCGAAAAACAAAGACTAAGCCAATGCTTAGCCGACAGAAAAGAACTTAAACTCACCCTTGTTTAAAGCGAGACAAGGTTATTTCTCTAAAAATTGAAAAGCGGGTAATTTCCCGCTTTTTTGCTTTTATACCCTGGGGGATGATGGATTAAAATTTTTTTATCTTTGATTAAAATCCTCATCCATGTATAAACACATTACCATAACCGGCTTTTTGCTGTTTGTTTTTTGTTTTTGCAAAAAGGAAGAAAAAGTTGACGAGAAGCCTCGCGCTTGTTTCAATACGAACGAGCGCATGTATGGTTCGGGTGAAACGGTATTTTTTCAGAATTGTTCCGAGAATTTTGATCGTGTAGAATGGGATTTCGGTGATGGTCAGACATCTACTCTCGAAAATCCGACTTTTAGTTGGCAGGAAAAAGGCAGACACCTGGTTAACTTGCGCGTTTTTAAAAATGAACTTTCTTCTTCGGCTGCCCTTAGAATAACCGTTGCAGATAGCACTTACGCCGGATTCCGCGCCGATTTTTCCAATTGGGAACCAGGTTATAACGACAGTCTGATTACATTTTCCGTTTATTCCATAATAGCTAATGAAATAGATACATTTTATCACCAAACGGTAAAGGCTGGTTCAATAGCATTTCTTGATCCGCCGGTTAAAGGACCCGGTAACGATATTAATTC
>JAEUTM010000448.1 GCA_016788025.1 Bacteroidia bacterium | reverse complement strand
TCAGGTGCTTCATAACGAATAGCCTCCTGGTTCAACAATGCATTTTTTGTATAAGCAAGTTCCGCGTCTGTAATTCCGCCAGTTTCATACTTCCTGAATTCTTTAATGATCTCAGCTAATGAAAGCGCTGTCTTGCTTCTTTTAACCGATGAACTGATCTGGAAAGTTCCTGTGTATTTACCTCCGCTAAATCCAGAGCGAATACCATAGGTATACCCCTTGTCTTCCCTTAGGTTAAGGTTTAAGCGGCTGTTAAATGCACCACCGAAAACGAAATTGGCAATACGATTTTTAAAATAATCGCCCGTTGCATCATATTTAAGCGATGCATATCCCATATAAATAACAGATGAAGGAGCGAGCGATTTGTTAGAAATAAAGAACCGTGGTTCGGTGCTTGGAGTTGGCTCAGGAATTGGCTGCATTGCAACTGGTTTTGCTGCCCATTTATTCAGGAAGTCTAGTTTGGCGATCGCCGTTTTCTCGTCAATATCGCCAACAATAACAAGGTTAGTTACAGATGGTGAATAGAAATTATTGTAGTACTCCTTCACATCAGCCAGGTCAATATTGTCAATTGTTTTCATGGTTGGGAACAGACCCATTACCGTATTTCCGTAGATGGAGAAATTAAACAGTTTTGAAGCTGTTAAACCAGGATTTGTCTCTTCATCCCTAACATTCTCCTTGTACTGTTTTTTAGTAAGTTTAAATTCATCATCCCTGAATCCAGGGCTTAAAAGCTGCTCCTCAAATATTTTTAAGGTAGCATCCAGATTCTTCTTTAAACAAGTAATTCTTATGCTTGTAGCTGATTTGGTTGCCGAAAAATTAATTGAACTTCCAAGTGATTCAAGCTGTGCATTTACCTGTTCAGTTGTAAGATTTTTTGTTCCTTGTTGCATCATGTCCGCAGTTAACTCGGCAATTCCAAGTTTTTTAAGCTTATCATTTGTAAGAACAAGACTTCCACCTTCCATTGTGATGGAAATGTTCACTTCAGGACTCTCCGTGTTATGAGTGCCCATTATAGTTAAGCCATTCTTAAGCTTAGTTGTGTAATAGTCTGGAACCTTCACTGTTTTTTCAGCACCAGGTTGCGGTCTCACCCCACGGTCAAATTTGTCTGCGTTAGGAGCATAGGTTAGACCTTTGTATTCAGGGTTTTCAGGGAACGTTTGACCAGCATAGGGGTTTACGCTCTTTACAGAATCTTTTTGATCGATAATCGGGTAAGTATTGAGAATAGCAGCACCCGATCCTTTAACATACTTATTAAATACACGGATGATGTCATCCCTGGTAACTTTGTTGTAACGATCGATTTCGTCAGAAAGCGTGTAAGATTTGCCTAATAACCTCTCCCATTCAGAAATTACGTTGTTCTTAGAAGTAACGGAATTTAAAGTGCTCATTCCGTAGGACTCTATTTGTCCTTTTGCGCGGGTGAGTGCTTCGTCCGTAATTCCTGTTAAGCCAAATGTGTCGATACAGGATTTTACTTTCACATCAATATCGGTGAAAAGCTTCTCAAGATTAAAATCTTCTGGTGGGTATGCAAATACCTGTATTGTAAACTCTCCTGATAACTCATCTGATCTATGGTAAGCCTGTGCATCAACAGCAATTTTTTCCTTAACAAATTTCTTGTAGAAAATAGAGTTTTTCCCCTGCCCCATCATCGTTCCTAATAGATCCAACGCTGGTTCGTCGCGATGATATTTTCCAACAGTAGGATAAATTCTCAGATTCAAGGGGAAATAAGTTCTGTCACGGTATGCAGTGTATTTGTCTGAAGCAATAGTAACAGGAGCTACACGCATTTTTTTTACTTCCGGACATTGTTTAATATCCCCGAAATATTTGTCAATCATCTTTAACGCATCTGCAGGATTAAAGTCCCCCGCAATACTCAGAATAGCATTGTTAGGGCCATACCAACGCAGGAAGAAATTCTTTACATCTTCAAGGTTCGCTCTGTTCAGATCATCTACGTAACCGATCACTGGCCAGCTGTATGGATGTCCCGGAGGATAAAGGGTCTTGTTTATTTCTTCTACAAAGGCCATGGCATAAGGAGCGTTCTCCACGTTTTGTGACTTTTCGTTTTTCACCGCGTCACGCTGATTCTCAAACTTTTTGGAAGTAAGCGAATCGAGAAGGAATCCCATCCTGTCGGCTTCCAGCCAAAGTGCCATTTCAAGATAGTTGGAAGGTAGGGTTTCATAATAAACAGTTTGATCACGCTGAGTGTATCCGTTCATCTCTCCACCTGCTGTAGACACCATTTTAAAATGTTCTTCATCAGCAACGTGTTTTGAGCCCTGAAACATCATATGTTCAAAGAAATGTGCAAAGCCCGATTTTCCGAGACTTTCACGATTAGATCCCACTTTATAAGTAACCTGTACGTTAATTACAGGATCGGAATGATCTTCGTGTAATAGTATAGTTAAACCATTTGGCAGCTTCCAGCGTTCGTAAGGAATAACAACCTTATCTGGTTTGGCTTCCACCTTTTCAATCAAAGTGGGTTGTGCAAATGTGCTTGCAAGGGCAAACACACCCAAAGCACCTGTCAATATTATTTTTTTACTCATGTTGTTGTGGTTTTATACCTGGCTAAAAATTCTTGTATAAAATTAAATGTTATTGCTTTTGCGTAATACCCGTTACTACGCGTTATCCTCCGTTGGTGTAGAATCATTACTAACATTTCCTTCAGGATTTCCATTTTCAGAGATTTCTCCAGAATTTATCCCCCCATTTGGGGTATCTTCCTCTTCTTCATGATCTACTCTTGTAACGGCCGCAATCGAATCATTATCCTGCACGTTGATCAAACGCACACCCTGAGTTGCCCTGCCCATAACACGCAAATCAGAGACATTCATACGGATGGTTATCCCTCCTTTTGTAATGATCATTAAATCGTTCGCATCGGTAACAGATTTAATAGCAACGAGGTTTCCTGTTTTATCTGTAATGTTTATTGTTTTAACTCCCTTACCTCCACGATTCGTTACACGGTATTCCTCTATATCGGAACGTTTACCATAACCCTTCTCAGATACCACTAACACATTTGCCTGCATATCCGCAATACAAATCATACCTATCACTTCGTTTTTTCCGCCTTCTTCGTCGTTCAGATCAATTCCGATCACGCCGCTGGCATTACGTCCCATTGGCCTCACTTTTTCCTCGTTAAAACGACAAACCTTGCCAAGCTTTGTTGCCAGCATGATTTCGTTTTTACCATTGGTCAGTGCAGCTTCCAGAAGAACGTCACCTTCACGGATTGTAATCGCATTGATACCATTCGCACGCGGCCTTGAATAAGCTTCTACCGCCGTTTTTTTGATGATACCTTCTTTGGTACAAAGGATAATATAATTGTTCTGGATGTACTCTTCGTCTTCCAGATCCTTGATATTAATAAATGCCTTTACTTTATCATCCGGAGCGATGCTGATAAGATTTTGGATCGCTCTTCCTTTACTTTGTTTGTTTCCTTCTGGAATTTCATACGCTTTAATCCAGTAACATTGACCCTGCTCGGTGAATAACAAAATGTAATTGTGCGTAGAGGCAATAAACATATGTTCTACAAAATCCTCATCGCGTGTCGCAGTGCCTTTACTTCCACGTCCTCCCCTGTTCTGCGCTCTGTACTCTGTAAGGCTGGTGCGTTTCATATAACCCATGTGGGTAATGGTAATCACAACGTTCTCGTCAGCAATAATATCCTCCATGCGAAGATCGTCTCCCGCATAAACGATGTCTGTTCTGCGCTCATCGCCGTATTTTTCTTTTACTTCTACTAATTCTTCACGGATGATCTTGTATTGCAGATCTTCATTAGCCAATACTTCCTTCAGGTATGCAATCGTTTTCATCAACTCTTCAAACTCCGCTTTAATCTTATCGCGCTCCAAACCAGTAAGAGTTCTCAAACGCATGTCAAGAATTGCACGAGCCTGAATTTCAGACAAACTGTAACGGCTCATCAATTCATCCCTCGCAAGATCCGGTGTCTCGCTCTCGCGGATAATCTTGATTACATCATCAAGGTTGTCAATCGCAACCAGCAAGCCCTCCAAAATATGAGCACGCTTTTCAGCCTGTGCGAGTTCATAACGGGTGCGGCGAACAATAACATCCAAACGATGTTCCACAAAATATTGAACCATGTCCTTCAGGTTCACTAATTGCGGACGTCCTTTCACCAACACAACGTTATTAATTGAAAACGAAGTCTGTAGTGCCGAATATTTATAGAGATTATTTAATACAACGTTGGCAATAGCATCACGGCGGAGTTCATAAACAATCCGCATTCCCTCGCGGTTACTTTCATCACGGATCTCGCTAATACCTTCGATTTTTTTCTCATTACAAAGCTCCCACTGACGTTTAATCATTTCAGCCTTGTTAACCTGGTAAGGG
>JAEUTM010000436.1 GCA_016788025.1 Bacteroidia bacterium | reverse complement strand
GGAAATAGCCGAATTACTGGCAATAAGATCGGCTACTGCTTCAGCCTGGCTTAGGTCGAGTTTGTTGTTTAAAAAAGCCCGCATGGTAAATTCACCGGGCTCCGCCATTCTTGCACCAGCATTAAGAAATAACTGCAGAAGTTGTTGTTGGATGAATACAGATCCGTGACATGAAACCTCCACACTGTCTTGTCCTGTGTAAGAATTAGGCCCCTTAAAAACTGTTACCAGCACTTCGTCAATTACGACATCTTTTTGTTGAATCACTCCAAAATTCGCGTAGTTAGCGGGTGCATTAACAAGTGACTTTTTTTTAAGTTTCCGGGTGAAAAAAAATCGATCCACAATTGAAACAGAATCGGGACCACTGAGCCTGATAAGAGAAATGGCAGCGCTGCCATGTGCCGTGGCAAGAGCTACGATAGTATCATTTGTAGTAACCTTCATAAATCATGCGCCAGTCTTAACAAACGCCAGCCCTAAAGTATTCAAAAAAAAGGAGCTTCGGAAGATGTTTTCGCTGAATTACCGGACATTAAAATATCGTCGATGGAATTAAAATTTGACTACATTCGTTTAAAAGTTCAGATAAAACTATGTTTGATCTCAGAAGTACCATCACGTCTATTTGTGAAAGATGGAAATATAAAATGGAAGAAGTGTCGCCAGGGATTTTCAGGGTAGACGTAGCAATTAAAATGAAAGACGAAAGCTGGCGCTACCAGTATGTGTATGTCTGGATTATTCCCGGGAGACATATGGGCAAGGATGTAGTTTATTTTAACAGCCGCTGTGGTGAATACAACCCAAATATCAACCACTATAAACTCCTCAAAGAAGGAGGATTCGGCACATATGCCCAGGTTACTGTTACAACTGACAAAAGAAAGGACGGTTCGCCATGTGAAACAATTATTGTACAAGCTGTTCAGCCAATTGAGCTGACCAACGAAACAATTCTAGATGCTGTTTTGTACGATGTGGCTTATAATGCGGACATTATAGAAGAAGTTTATTTTGGAGGAGACAATAATTGATTTATAGCTTGATTATAAAGTGGTTGCGCTATATTTTTTTGTGCAGATCATTAATTTTTATTTACTTGCAGTAAATTTTAATCCGTTAACTTCGATTGCTGATGAATAGCCTTAAATACCTGTTTAAAAAACACAATGTGGCTCTGGCCCTTACTGCAGGTTTATTAATTTCCTGTGGCGGTGATAAAAGCGATGGCGAGAAGGACGATTTGATTGAAACTACTGATACCGTGAAGTCGGCGGTGTTAAACGTTGGGGGAGAATTGTTCAGTGTCCCATCTCCTGTTCAGACAGCCATGTTGATTCAGAAAACAGGCGTATCCTATGACAAATCGATATTAAATACTTCAAATAAGGTAAATACTTTTTCCACCGATTTTTCGCGTGCGCTGAACCTTGGCATTTATGGTGCCGACCTCGGGTATGTATCTCTTTACAACCAAACCCAGGACGCGCTTGGTTACCTTGCGTCCATCAAACAGTTGAGTGATAAACTTGGAATCTCTGCTGCGTTTGATGCCGGAACCATGGAGCGGATTAAAAACAACATTACAAACAAAGATAGCATGATGGTGTTGGTTGGGATAGCTTATCGCGGAAGTGATGCTTACCTGAAAAATAATCAACGAACCGATATAAGCAGTCTTATTCTTACTGGTGGTTGGATAGAAAGCATGCACTTTTCTCTTTCGGCCTATAAAACAAAATCGAGTGACGCTATACGGTACAGGATTGCAGAACAAAAACAAGCCTTGAACAGCATTGTAAAAATTCTGAAAAGCTACAATACACCCGAAATTACTGAGCTGGCTGAAAAACTTGACGACCTTTCGAAAGTTTATGAAGGAATACAATTCAAGTATACCTTTGTGGAGCCCGTGACAGACACCTTAAAGAAAATAACCTATATAAACAGTACCACCGAGGTTATCATTAGCGATGAGCAGCTTAAACAGATCAACGAAAAATTAGAAAGCATTCGTAACCATATTGTTAATACAACCAAATCATAATATGAAGAAATTTGTTTTAGTACTGTGCCTGTTTATTTTGAATGTTTGTGTTAGCAAATTAAACGCTCAATGCGATACGATTGCTAATATGTGTGCAAAACACATTATTGCAAGTTTTGTTTCCGATGGACAACAATATCGATCGCTATTGCTCAACTCTGAAGAATATGCTGAATTCCACACGACATTTTTTGGTGAAACAACTTACAGGATCGCTGCCTGCAGTGGTACTTCCGACGGCAACCTTATTTTTAACATTTATGACCAGGAGCGCCACTTGTTGTTCAGCAATAAAACGCAACGTAATGCCCCATATTGGGATTTTAAGGTAAAAACAACTGTAGAAACCATTATTGAAGCTCAACTCGATGCAACACGGAATCCAGGTTCTGGTTGTGCTGTTATCCTGATCGGATTTAAACAAAAATAAAGTCTCTAAGATTCCACTTTTTTTAACGAAGGATAATTGCCATTATCCTTTTTTTGTATCTTGGAACTCCCTAAAACCGGTATTTCTTCATCTATGCGTAACTGGCATACTTTTTTATTTTTTGTGCTACTCGGAGTAAAAGTCCATGGGCAAATTGACTGCAATTCTGCATTTATACAAGATACAATGTCTCTACCCGATGGCAGCAAAGTATTGGAAGGAAAATTTGTAATTACCACCCTTAAAGATTTTTCAACAGTAACCTTGTTTCGAACAAACCAGGATAAATTTTATCTCAGATTTGTGGTGAAGAAGAATTTTTATTTTGATAAGGTGGACGTGCTTGAAATTCGTTCGGGCAGTAAAAGCTACTACGTAAAAAACACCCGTCAATATAAAATTGATAAAACTACCGGACTTTTTGTTGTTGAGATCTTTAGTAACTATATTTCAACTTTAAAGGACGAAGGCATTACTTCTCTTTATTTTGCAAACGCAGAAACTGACTTTACAAAGAAGGATGCCCTCCAGATAAAACAAATTTCGAATTGCTTTTACGAACTTATTTCAACCAAAAATAAACACTAAGTAAAATGAGTGAACGAATACTCCGTGCGCTGATGCAAATGTTCGCAATTATTGCGAAGGTAGACGGGATTAACAATACAGGACGACAGATTGTACAGTCTTTCCTGAAACAGCAGTTAAACGAAGAGCAGGTTGAAATCTACCTTAAAATATTTGATGAATACCTTGAGTCTCATCAAAACGCGAGCAAAAAGAAAGAGGGCGCCGCAAAAAGAACCTCGCTTAACTCTGTTAAGGTATTAAAGATCTGTACACAGATTAACCAGGAACTTGAACAGCCGCAGAAAGTAATCGTGCTTATTCGCTTACTTGAGTTTATTTATTCGAGCAACGAGATTTCAGAACAGGAGTTTGAGTTTGTAACTACTGTAGCCGACACCTTTAATATTCCGAACGAAGAATTTCTTCAGATAAAATCATTTATTGAAGACGGTTCACAGGTGATTCCTGATGATCCAAACATTCTTGTGATAAATAACAAGACTAATGGATACAATAACCAGAGCAAACACGTTTATTGCGAGCCGTTGCATGAAGATGTGAGAATTCTTCGCATCATGAGTGTAAACATGTATGCTTTGAGAATTTATGGAAAAGTTGGCTTGCAATTGAATGGTCAGGGTATTTCAAGCGAAAGGGTTCATATTTTCACTCCAGGATCGTCAATACGTTCGAGCAAAATAAAACCGATCTATTATAGCGATGTTATCAGTCGTTTCCTTAGCGATGAATCCCGTGCAAAAATCACTTTTGAAGTAACCAACCTCGAATACAAATTTAAAGGTGGTAAACTTGGTCTTCGTGATATTAACATTAGTGAAGAAAGCGGAAAGCTCATTGGAATTATGGGCGGCTCAGGAGCGGGGAAATCAACCTTGCTGAATGTATTAAACAGTATGGAAATTCCCAGTGGAGGTTCTGTAAAGATAAACGGGAAAAACATTCATACTGAACAGGAGGAAATAAAAGGAGTAATAGGACACGTTAGCCAGGACGATTTGCTAATAGAGGAATTAACGGTGTTTGAAAACTTGTTTTACAATGCAAAACTGGCTTTCGGTAATTTATCCGACGAAGAAATTTCAAAAAACTGTAACGAACTTTTAGCTGACCTTGGCTTAAGTGAAACGAGACATTTGAAGGTTGGTTCACCTTTAGAAAAAACGATTTCCGGTGGTCAGCGCAAACGCCTGAACATTTCCCTGGAGCTCATCCGGGAGCCGAGTGTTCTGTTTGTTGATGAGCCTACATCTGGTCTCTCGTCGAGAGATTCAGAGAACATTATGGACCTTTTAAAAGAACTTGCGTTAAAAGGAAAACTCATCTTTGTTGTTATCCACCAGCCATCCTCAGACATCTACAAAATGTTTGATAAACTCATGATCCTGGATGTTGGCGGTTATCCTATTTATTATGGAAATCCTGTTGACGCCGTAAGTTATTTCAAACACCTGGTTAATCATGTTAACGCCGACGAATCGGAATGTGCCTGGTGTGGTAACGTAAATCCGGAACAGATCTTCAACATTATTGAAAGTAAGGTGTTGGACGAATACGGTAATTTAACGCATAACAGGAAAGTAAGTCCTGTAACCTGGAACCAGCATTATAAAGAGAGAATTGAGACTTACATTCACACTGAAAAAAAACACACAGAGATACCTGCAAGCATTTTCAAAATTCCAAATCTTTTCAGGCAGTTTAAAGTCTTCTTAACACGCGATGTAAAAAGCAAACTCACCAATACTCAGTATTTGCTGATCAACTTCCTTGAGGCTCCCCTACTCGCGTTTATTCTCTCTTATCTTGTCAGATATTTTAATACCGATGAAGAGAACAGCAAGGGATATATTTTCAAAAATAATGAGAACATTCCGGCTTACATGTTTATGTCGGTTGTTGTGGCCCTGTTTATAGGACTAACTGTGAGTGCTGAGGAGATCATCCGTGACCGTAAGATCAGGAAACGTGAATCCTTTCTCAACCTCAGCAAAGGCAGTTATCTGTGGAGCAAGATCGTAATTATGTTTGTTCTTTCAGCC
>JAEUTM010000430.1 GCA_016788025.1 Bacteroidia bacterium | reverse complement strand
AAAAAACCTGCAATAACTTATCCCTTCAAAAGAACCTTATAATTCTTTGTGGTCACTATAAGGGAGTTGATGAACGTGTGAGAGAACATTTTATCACAAAGGAAATCAGCATCGGAGACTATGTATTAAGCGGAGGAGAATTACCGGCAGCGGTGCTGAGTGACGCAATCATACGCCTCTTGCCCGGAGTGTTAAACGACGAAACTTCTGCTTTGAGTGATTCTTTTCAGGACAATTTGCTTGCGCCGCCTGTTTATACGCGACCTGCGGAATATAATACCTGGGAAGTTCCGGGCATACTACTCAGTGGTCATTCCGCTAACATAGATAAATGGAGGCATGAGCAAAGTCTAAAACGAACGCAACAAAGAAGGCCTGACCTCCTGAAATAGACAAAATTATTAGAAAACCCCGTTTTATTTTCTCAATAATTTTGCGTTATTTGATTCCCAAATTAGCACACACTATAGACCTGTTTGACAAAACGGATAAAACATTACATTAACACGACTGAAAACAAGGCTATTAAAAAACTAAATATCGACATATGAAAGTTGGAATTCCTGCGGAAATATTTCCAGATGAACTAAGAGTTGCCGCAACCCCCAAAACAGTGAAACGACTTCAGAAACAAGGATTTGAAGTCTATATTCAACACAATGCCGGAATTAAAGCTAATTTTTCTGACAAAGATTTTGAAGAGGCAGGCGCCAAAATTGTTAAAACGGCGGCAGAGATCTATGGACAATCTGATATTGTTCTGAAGGTAAAAGAACCCACGGTTCCAGAAGTAGATTTGATGCATGAGGGACTTGTGCTATTAAGTTATTTGTGGCCAGCACAAAACCAGGCCCTGCTGGAAAAATTGGCGGGCAAAAAGGTAAATGCGGTCGCTATGGATGCCATTCCCAGAATTTCCAGGGCTCAAAAAATGGATGTTCTGTCTTCAATGGCCAATATTGCAGGATACAGGGCAGTTATTGAAGGCTCTTATCACTTCGGAAGATTCTTAAATGGGCAAATTACAGCAGCAGGAAAAGTTGAACCGGCAA
This sequence comes from Bacteroidia bacterium, assembly GCA_016788025.1. GTDB lineage: Bacteria > Bacteroidota > Bacteroidia > B-17B0 > Aurantibacillaceae > Aurantibacillus. The sequence goes on along the minus strand of JAEUTM010000430.1, from coordinate 11,208 downwards.
AGGTACTCGTTATTGGCGCTGGCGTAGCAGGATTAGCTGCAATTGGGGCCGCAAATTCCTTAGGCGCAATAGTAAGGGCCTTTGATACACGTAAGGAAGTAGCAGAGCAGATTGAATCGATGGGAGCGCAGTTCCTTACGGTTGAAATTAATGAGGATGGTGCAACGGCATCAGGATATTCCAAAGAAATGAGCAAAGAGTTTATTGAGGCCGAAATGGCCTTATTTAAGCAGCAGGCCGCCGAAGTGGATATTATTATTACCACCGCACAAATACCAGGAAAACCGGCTCCCAAGTTAATTCTCGACTATCACGTAGCGGCCATGAAGCCAGGTTCGGTGATTGTTGACCTTGCAGCCTCAAGTGGAGGAAATTGCGTTTTAACAAAACCAGGCGAAGTTTATACAACCGATAATGGCGTAACGATAGTTGGAAAGTTAAGTCAATTGCCAAGTCAGGCCTCACAACTATACGGAAACAACCTGTGCCACCTTTTGGACGACATGGGCAAGGCGGAAAAGTTTAAGATTGACATGCAAGACGCTGTTGTTTCAAGAGCCATGGTAACTCATGATGGCAAAATAAACTGGCCACCACAGCCGCTTCCGGTAAGTACAGCTGTGCCTAAAGTGTCTGCTGCCGTTACTGCTGAGAATGAAAAAGCTTCTGAAGCACAAAAAGTAAAAAAGCAAGCAACCTCAATGGCGATCCGGTTAACCCTGATCGGACTACTTTTATTACTATTGGGCCAGTTTGCGCCTGCTGAATTTATGCAACACTTCACGGTATTCGTATTGTCTGTGTTTATCGGCTGGCAGGTAATCTGGAATGTCTCACATTCGCTGCACACACCTTTAATGGCTGTAACGAATGCAATTAGCGGCATCATAATCGTAGGAGGCTTACTTCAAACAACCGACGATTTTTCAAATCCGATGACCATCCTGGCTTCTCTTGCTATTATGGTCGCCAGCATTAATATCGTTGGAGGATTTGTGGTAACACGCCGCATGTTGAATATGTTTAAAAAATAAGGAATTATGATCGTTAAGGAAATTCAGATAGCAGCATATTTATTCGCAAGTATCTTATTCATTTTAAGTTTAGGAAGTTTATCGTCGCAGGAATCCGCAAAACGTGGAGTTTTTTACGGAATTATCGGAATGATCATTGCCGTGTTGGCAACAGTTCTCGGTCAGGGAGTTGCCGGGCACGTATACATCATTGCTGCCATTGCCATCGCCTCTCTTATCGGTGTGATGCTTGCCCGCAGGGTAGAAATGACTGCAATGCCGCAGCTTGTTGCGATCCTGCACAGCTTTGTTGGCTTAGCCGCTGTGCTTGTTGGCTTCGGTTCTTATCTCGATCCCCATACACAAATGCTCGAAGGAACGGAAAGAACAATTCATTTAGTTGAGGTATATGTGGGTGTGTTTATCGGAGCGCTAACTTTTACGGGGTCCATCATAGCCTGGGGAAAACTCGAAGGCAAAGTAAGGAGCAAACCTCTGTTATATCCGGGAAGACACCTGGTGAATATTATATTATTGGTTGTTTGTGTTGTATTGGGTGTTGTGTTTGCAGGAGAAGAAGGAGTTCAGGGCATGACACATTTGTATCTGATGACAGCCATTTCGGGGTTTATAGGTGTGATGTTGGTAATGGCTATTGGCGGTGCTGATATGCCGGTTGTTGTTTCTATGTTAAACTCTTATTCAGGTTGGGCAGCATCCGCAGCCGGTTTTATGCTGGGCAACGACTTATTAATCGTAACGGGCGCTTTGGTCGGTAGTTCAGGAGCCATACTTTCCATTATCATGTGTGAAGCTATGAACCGTTCATTCTTCTCGGTAATATTAGGAGGTTTTGGAAACGGTCCTGCTGCCGGAGGAGATGCAAAAGCGATGGAAGGGGAAGTTACTTCTATCACGCACGAAGAAACCGCTCATCTGCTAAAGGATGCAAAATCGCTTGTTATTGTTCCGGGATATGGAATGGCAGTAGCAAAAGCACAATATCCGATTTATGAAATGGTGCAGTTATTGCGCAAGGATGGAAAACAAGTTCGTTTTGCAATTCACCCGGTTGCAGGCCGTTTGCCTGGCCACATGAACGTTCTATTGGCTGAAGCAAACGTTCCTTACGATATTGTGCTTGAAATGGATGAGATCAACGAAGATCTACCAGACACAGATGTAGTAATGGTAATTGGCGCGAATGATGTGGTGAATCCGGGAGCACAGGATGACCCTAGCAGTCCGATCTACGGTATGCCGGTTATTGAAGCATGGAAAGCCGAAAAAGTTATTGTAATGAAACGATCAATGTCTGTTGGATATGCAGGCGTTGAAAATCCTTTATTCTACAAAAACAATACAGACATGCTTTATGGAGACGCTAAAGAAAGCGTTGAAAAAATTCTTGGTTTTCTGAGGAAATAGTTACTTTAAAATGCAAGATAACATTTTGCGCCAGCGAAAAAATCTTTACACTTTAGTTGTTTCTATGTTCTTCACGAGTAATTCGATGTTTTTTTGAACTTGTTCAAAAGCAGGATGACTTTTTCTTTTATATATTGCACAAACAGTATATGCATCTGAGAAGTCGTGTTGAAACATTTTTATTATTGTATTTTCCGAATACTCTTCGAACCACTCTTTAAATTTTTTTCTTCTGGCTTGCAGTCTTCGATCTGCAGCCGAATAGTTAAACACTATGATGGCGTCCGGATATTGAGTAAAAAATTCAAAAATGGAAAATGCGATAGTCCTCTTTATATAGACGTCATTTGAAACACACTTCTTTCCTCTTACTGCTCGAGAAAAGCCGAAGTAGTAAAAATCTTCCGGATTTAGACCGTTGTCTGAAATATGTTCACTGTACTGAATTAATTGGGTGAAATATATTTCATATTCCGAGCCATAGTCAGTAATGAATTTGTAACCGAAATTACTTTTTTGAAGCGGGTATAACATTTAATGGGTCGCAGAACTTAATTCCGGTCATTTGTTGTGATGGATTTTTAAGTTCAGCCTCGATCTTATCTTTGATAGAATCAAGACGTTTAACCCAATCTGGTATCACCTCTGATGTGAGATGAACAAAGTTGTCAGAATCTGACAATATGCAGTTAACTTCTGGCATGGTTAAGCGATTTGTTCGCAATTTCAGAACAATCGCAGATCTAAGATCGGAAATTATACACTACTTTCAAACAATTGTAAAATATATAACACTCAGATTATAAAGACTTTACAGTGGTTATTCACAAAACAAATGTTAAAATTTTCCTAGCACGGTAAAATTCTGACGTTAGTCCAATACAAAATTAGGACAAAATTAATTGAGAGGTAATTTCGAAACGTACCGGTTGTCTTTAAAGAGAACCTTTTCCACGACACGACCAATAGAGTCATAATAACACCATACGCTGTCTTTTTTATCAAGCTTATAAAAGCCAGAATACCGCATAACACCATCTTCGAAGTAAGTAATATTGGGCCCGTGCCTTAAGCCTTTATCATAGTGCATCTCACTCCATTTTAAACCGTTTGGATAAAATGATAGCCAGTGGCCATGTTTCTGTCCGAAACGAAACTGACCCTTAAATTTGATAATCCCATTTGGATACTTGTCTGTGTATGAGCCCGTATATTCACTATCGGGCGGCATAATAAGGAACGGATTTTTTTTCTTCGCAGAATCCGCACTCATCCTTTGATGTGCTTTTGAAATCGAATCGCGGACGTGTTTTTCAGCAGGACTTAATTCTTTATCGGAGGAATTGTTGCAACTAAAAAGACAAAAGGAGATAAAACTAAGATAAAGAAAGGTTCTCATGTTTATTTTTTTCTTTCGATAGCGTATAATAATAATTGTTCAAGGCTTTTTCGCGAAGGATTTTCCGGTAGTTTGGAGAGCACCGCCAAAGCTTTGTCCTTGTATTGATGCATAATTTTGTAAGCATATTGAATGCCGCCTTTTGCAATCACAAAGTCTATTACCTTTTTTACCTCTTCGCTTTCTTCGTTATGATTTTTGATGATATTGATTATTTTTCTTTTTTCCATCCAGCTCGAATTATTCAAAGCATAGATGAGTGGTAATGTCATTTTCTTTTCCTTGATATCAATACCGGTTGGTTTGCCGATATCATCCTCACTGCCAAAATCAAAAAGATCATCTTTAATCTGGAAAGCAATCCCTGTAAGCCTTCCGAATTCTTTTGCAAGGGCAATGGCTTTTTCGTCTTTTGTAACAGAAGCAGTACCCGCAGCGCAACAGGCCACAATCAAAGCCGCAGTTTTTTTGGCAATAATTTCAAAATAAACATCCTCGGAAATGTCCAGCCTTCTTGCTTTTTCAATCTGCAATAGTTCACCCTCGCTCATTTCACGAACCGCATCATTCGCAATGCGTAACAAATGAAAATCGTCGTTTTCCAAAGAGAGAGAAAGACCTTTTGTCAGAAGAAAATCGCCGACAAGTACTGCAATTTTGTTTTTCCAAAGAGCGTTAAGACTGAAAAATCCGCGGCGTTCGTTACTGTCATCTACAACATCGTCGTGAACAAGGGACGCAGTGTGCAGTAATTCTATAAGAGCCGCCGCCCTGTATGTACTTTCATTAATTTCCCCACTCACCTGTGCGGAAAGAAAAACAAACATAGGCCTGATTTGTTTGCCTTTTCGTTTTACAATGTAAGAAGTGATCTTGTCTAAAAGAGGTACCGAACTTTTCATAGCGTCTTTGAACTTTTCTTCAAAGGCTTCCATGTGTTCTGACACCGGGCTTTTTATTTCATCAACTGCTTTCGACACAGATAGCTAATTTAACCTTTATTTCAATTCCGGGGAAACGAGTTTGTTTTTATTGGCTAACTGCCCGCAGGCAGCGTCTATGTCCTTTCCGCGGCTGTGGCGCACATTACAAATGATGCCGTTTTTTTCAAGATGTTGTGTAAAGGCCAGTAACCTGCCTTTGGTGGTTTGCTGAAACTCTCCACCGTCAATCGCATTGTATTCAATGATGTTAACCTTGGCTTTTACGCGTTTGCAATAATCCACTAGTTCCTGCGCATCTTCGATCGAATCATTAAAATCTCTGAATACAATATATTCAAAGGTTGGTCGTATGCCGGTTTTAGAAGTAAAATAATTCAGCGCTTCCGCGAGATTGTCGAGCGTATTCGTTTCATTGATCGGCATGATCTGGTTTCTCTTTGTATCGTTGGCTGCGTGAAGGGATAATGCCAAATTAAATTTCACTCCGTCGTCTGCTAGTTTTGTAATCATCTTAGCAACCCCAGCGGTAGAAACCGTTATGCGTTTGGGCGACATGCCAAGTCCTTTGGGGCTGGTGATTTTTTCCACCGATTTTAAAAGTTCGGCATAGTTAAGAAGTGGTTCGCCCATACCCATGTAAACAATGTTTGTGAGCGGCGCCTTGTATCTTTCTGCCGCTGTATTTTTCACCAGAACAACCTGATCGAAAATTTCGTCGGCGTTGAGATTGCGCATACGCTTTAATTTTCCGGTTGCACAAAATTTGCAGGTTAAACTACAACCTACCTGCGAAGAAATACAGGCGGTCATGCGATCTAAATGAGGAATGAGAACGCTCTCTACCACGTAATTGTCGTGAAGGCGCATGGCGCATTTAATCGTTCTGTCGGAACTAACCTGTAGCTCGTGAATTTCAACTGCGTTAATGGTGAAATTCTCTTCGAGATAATCGCGTAGTTTTTTAGACAGGTTAGACATCTGTCCAAAATCTGTTACACCTTTTGCCCAAAACCAATCGTAAACCTGTTTTGCACGGAAGGCGGGTTCGTTGATCTCTTCGAACAAAGCAATTAACTGTTCCTGAGATAGAGCACGTATGTCTTTTTTAGCCACGAAATGGACTTTAAAGATACCAATTTTACAGGGATATTTGGCTAACTTTACCGGATGCGTTTTTTGAAGGCAGAACGGATTTTTTCTGGGATAGATTATTTGCCGGCTGATACTGTTTTGGTAGTCGACGACGAAGGATTTATTAAAGATCTGCTTTTGGAACCAGAACTCGACAAAAGCCAAATCGAGAGATTCGAGGGAATTTTAAGTCCTGGTTTTGTAAATGCGCATTGTCACCTTGAACTTAGCCACTTTAAAGATAAGATTCCACAAAAAACGGGCCTCCCGGGCTTTGCCTTGGAGGTGGTGAAACAGCGGGGAAATTTCCCCGCGGAGTTTATGGAGGATGCCATGAGTGCTGCTGATAGAGGAATGTGGGAGAACGGCATTGTAGCAGTGGGTGACATCAGCAATGGTTCCGATAGTTTTAAAACTAAAACCAGTTCTAAAATTCACTATCATACGTTTATAGAGCTAATCGGTTTAAACCCGAAGAATGCAGATAGTATTTTCGAAAAGGGAAAAGAACAATTAAAAATGCTTTGGGATCTCGGTTTGGCTGGGAGCCTGGCGCCTCATGCTGCATACAGTACATCTAAAGAACTTATTCATAAAATAGCCGGGTTCGATCAGCACAATAAGTCGCCCTTTAGCATTCACAACCAGGAAAGCCCCGAAGAGGCTAAGTTCTTCATGGGAGAACCAAATGGATTTATGAAACTTTATGATTTCCTCAACCTTGATATTTCCTGGTTTAAGGCTCCGGAAATGTCGAGTTTAAAATACTATGGCGGCAACCTTTCTGAAAAAAATGCATTATTGGTTCATAACACGTTCACGAATCAATCCGACATAAATTTTGTGAAGCATAAAAATGTGATCTGGTGTTTTTGCCCTTGTGCCAACAAGTATATTGAAAACACATTGCCGGATTTTTCCATTTTTGAAGCGGAAAATATTTGTATTGGCACGGATAGCCTGGCAAGCAATTTGGGATTGGATCTTTTGGAAGAGATAAATCTTATTGCTGAAGAAAGTAACCATTTTTCTATGCAGCAACTACTGAAAGCTGTTACATACAATGCAGCCAGGGCTCTTGGTATTGAAGAGAAATTCGGGCAGTTGTTACCTGGCAAACGTCCGGGACTGAACCTGTTGAAAAAAGAAGACACGAAATTAAAATTCATTAAAAAAATATGCTGATATGCTCTATCTAAAGGCTTTTACTTTTAACCCATTCCAGGAAAACACATATATTCTGTATACCGACGATCTTACGGCCTATATCATTGATCCGGGAAACTCTACGGCAAGTGAAGACGATGAGATTAGAAATTTTATCAAAGAAAAGAACCTGAATTTGAAACGCTTACTTCTTACCCATGGCCATATTGACCATATCCTTGGGAATAAATTTATTTTCGACACCTATGGTTTGTTGCCAGAAGTTCACAAGGAAGATGTATTTTTTATAGAGCGAATGCAGCAAACAGCTGCAATGTATGGCCTCAGCTGCGATCCTTCACCCATGCCGGAAAAATTTATTAATGAGGGCGATATTATCACCTTGGGAAATTATGAATTCCACTGTTTTTATACACCCGGACATTCACCCGGAAGCATTTCTTTTTACAACAAAGAAAATAAGCTTTTAATTGGCGGAGATGTGTTGTTCAGGGGCAGTATTGGCCGGGCAGATCTCCCAAAAGGCGACTACGAAATGTTAATTCGCTCCATTAAACAAAAACTACTTGCATTAGAGGACGATGTTAAAGTATATTGTGGTCATGGTCCATCAACCACTATAGGTCTCGAAAGACAAACCAATCCTTTCCTGGTATAGATTTAGAATGTGACCTTATTGAAAATTAACTATGAAAAAACTGAACCTTGTTTTACTTTTTTTATCTGGCTGTCTCAGTCTACTCTCGCAAAAGCAGGATTCGCTCCGACCACCAATGCCTGACTATTATCGCAAAGAAGAAATCATTGTAAACTCAAAACGATACAGGATTCACAACAGTTATCTGACCTTCGGTCCGGGATTCCTTTCAAACAACCTGCACAATCAGTCTTCGAGGGCTGTTGGGATCGATTTTCAATTTCACATCCGGAAGCAGCACTTTCAGTTTGGCGTGATGATGAGCGGACCAAATTTTTCAAGCAATAACGACGTGGAAGCCAAGCTGGGGTATGGTTATCGTAAGGAAACAAAATCATATAACCTTGCCGCTTTTGCGGGAATAAATTATTTTACCGGGGTAAGAACACTTTATGACACGGCCGACGTTCCGATTCCTGAATACTATTCAGGTGTGGGCGGTTACGCCTGCATACAGGCTGTTAAAAAATTTGCCTACGATTTTGGCCTTGGTGCTGAACTTTTTGCTGAGGTAAGTGGCAGGAGGGGGGTTTTTGGATTTAAGATTATTGCGTTTTTTTCCGGAGCATATAGAGGCCCAAAGAAAAATTACAATCCAAACGTTCGCGCTGAATACTCCAGATGACGGATTTTATGATAGTGGGAAGAGGCCTGGCAGCTACCTGCCTGATGCATGCTTTTCACAAAAAAAATATAACGTTTAAAGTGTTTGGCGACCCTAACCTAAGCCTGAGTTCAAGAGTGGCCGCCGGAATCTGGAATCCGGTTGTATTTAAACGGCTAACCAAGAGCTGGAAAGCAGAAAAATTAATTCCAGCGCTTTTGTCATTTTATGATGATTCCGAAAAATTGCTTGACTGCAGGCTGATAAAGCAGAGACCGATAATAAAACCATTTACTGAGGAACAAGAAAAAAAACTTTGGAAGAAAAAGTCTGACCTGGAACTAGATGGATTTTTGGATCCCAAAATCCACAATGCGGGACGCAATCTGCAGCAATTAAAGGTGCCGAATTCCTATGGTTTAGTATTGCAATCTGGAAACCTGGATGTAAAACTGTTCCTTGAAAGTTCCTCTGTTTTTTTTAAGGATCATGTAACTGAGACTCGGTTTAATTATAACGAGCTTTTACTTGCCGAAAATTATGCCGAATACCAGGGGGTTAAAGCCAGGAACATTGTTTTTTGTGAGGGCTATCTGGTAGGCGAAAACCCTTACTTTAACTGGCTGCCATTAAAACCGGCAAAGGGAGAGGTCTTAACAATACAAACGAATATTCAGGGTCTCGGCGATAACATTTTTAACCGAAATGGTTTTCTAATGCATCTTTCGGACGATCATTTTAAACTTGGCGCCACCTACGAATGGAAGGATCTTTCAGCTGAACCAACAGAGGCGGGCTTAATGGAACTAAAATCCAAACTGAAAGAAATGACCGATGCGCCCTACAAAGTGATTAGTCACGAGGCCGGGATAAGACCCTCGTCTGTCGACCGAAGACCATTGATCGGGCCGCATCCTGTACACCAGAATCTTTTTGTATTTAATGGACTGGGCACCAAAGGTGTAATGCTAGCCCCTTATTTGTCTGAAAATTTCGTAAATTTCTTTTTAGAAAAGGAAGTACTTCTTCCCGAGGTACACATAAAACGTTTTTATAATTTATATGACCAAAGCAATTAAAGTCCGTTTAATTGGAAGAAGGGAATTTGTAAGCTTCCCACTTTTAGAAATTGGTCCAATTGAAGCAAAAATTGATACCGGAGCTTATACCTCCTCGCTTCACTGTGAAAACATTAGTATAAATTATGAAAATTCGAAACCAATCCTTTATTTTACAGTTGAACAAGGGGCTTTAAAAACCTATCGTTTTTCTGAGTTCACAAAAAAGAAAATTAAAAACTCTTTTGGCGAAATGGAAGAACGTTTTGTGATTAAAACCCTTATCAGAATCAGAAAGAAAAAAATTCGCACAACTATCTCCTTAAGCAATCGTGACAATATGAGATATCCTGTGCTTATTGGAAGAAGATTATTAAAAGGAAAATTTTTAATAGACGTTAACCGGATCCACACAGGAGGCATACTTATTTAAGCCCGAAAAAATCACCCACTTAAAACTCAAAAGATGAAAATCGCGGTATTATCTCGCAATAAAAACCTGTATTCCACCCGTCGCATTCTCGAAGCCGGAGAACAGCGCGGGCATGAGATGTTACTTTTGGATCACATGAAATGTGTTTTGGTTATAGAGCAGGGAAGGCCACACATTTATTTTAACGGTAAAGAAGTTGTTGATGTAAATGCGGTAATTCCCAGAATTGGGGCCTCTGCTACTTTTTACGGCTCGGCGGTGGTCCGTCAGTTTGAAATGATGAAAATATTTACGGCTGTTGAATCGCAAGCCCTGGTGAGATCCCGCGACAAACTTCGCAGTTTGCAAATTTTGGCCAGAGCGGGGATTGGAATTCCTAAAACAGCATTCGCTTCATCTCCAAAAGACAAGGACATTGATAGTGTTATTGAAAGCATTGGTGGAGCCCCATGCGTTATTAAACTCTTAGAAGGAACACAGGGCATCGGGGTAATTCTCGCGGAAAATCAAAAGGCTGCAAAAAGTGTGGTCGAGGCTTTTTTGAAACTGGAGGCAAACATGCTTGTGCAGGAGTTTATCAAAGAAGCGGGTGGCGCGGACCTTCGGGTTTTTATAGTAGATGGCCAGGTAGTAGGAGCAATGAAACGCCAGGCAAAAGAAGGGGAGTTCCGCAGTAATTTACACAGAGGGGGCTCCGCATCGTTAATTCAACTGACGCCGGAAGAAAGATCAACGGCTATTAAATCAGCAAAAAAACTCGGACTTGGTATTGCAGGGGTCGACCTCCTGCAATCTTCCAGGGGACCGTTGGTGATGGAAGTAAATTCCTCGCCTGGTTTAGAAGGAATCGAAGGCGCTACGGGAGTTGACATAGCCGGTAAAATTATCGAATATGTAGAGAGAAACGAATTCAATAAGCCGGGAGAATAAAACACATACAGCTTGCAGAAAACAATTGATATCAATGGCCAGGAAATTCATCCAGGTGAAACGAAGACGGTTATTCTCAATTCCTATGAATTGCATACAAAAACCAAACTCGAAATCCCTGTTCATGTTATTCATTCAAAAGTAAAAGGCCCCTCGGTTTTGCTTTGTGCGGGAATGCACGGAGAGGAAACTAACGGAATAGAAATTATCCGTAAAGTTATTTCCAGGAAGGAAGTGCTGGGTTTAAAATGCGGCACGCTGGTTGCGATTCCTGTTATTAATGTTATTTCTTTTTTGTATGGAAGCCGGGATCTACCAGATGGAAGGGATTTGAACCGATGTTTTCCCGGATCGAAGAAAGGTTCATTGGGAAGTCGCATCGCTTACGACTTAATGAAACACAT
>JAEUTM010000429.1 GCA_016788025.1 Bacteroidia bacterium | reverse complement strand
ATCGAAGGTTATGCTATTTCTACAAAACAGCTTTTTGGCGAAGGTTTTGTACTCTGTGGAAACGCTACAGAATTCCTTGACCCCGTGTTTTCTTCAGGAGTTACATTTGCTATGGAATCAGGAGGAACGGCCGGGAAACTGGTTTGTGATTTTCTCAATACAAAACCTGTTGACTGGCAAAAACAATATACCGATCACATGATGCAGGGTATAAATACCTTCCGCTCTTATGTTGCGGCATGGTATACCGGCGATCTCCACGAAATATTCTTCTCAGAAAATCCTGATCCGGAATTTAAGAGACAGATCTGTTCAGTATTGGCAGGTTATGTTTGGGATCTTGAAAATCCTTTCGTGAAAAAACACGATAAGATCTTAAAAACGCTTTCACAGGTGATCCGTTCAGGAAAACCAATTCATCAAAACTAGTGTTCCAATGTTTCGCTTCTGTTCCAGGCTTCTTATCGTTTTTTTGCTGCTCGGCCTGAGCGGATGTTTGTTGTTTAAACCGTCTCCCGGAAAAATGACCAGGAAGGCGCTTACAGCGCATAAACAATACGACGCGATTATTGTTCCGGGCATCCAGTTCGTCGAGCCGGCATGGGACAGGGTTCTGCAGTTACGACTGATCTGGGCAAAACACCTGTACGATCGTGGACTTACCAAATATATTATCACCAGCGGCGCGGCAGTGTACACGCCTTACGTCGAATCACAGATTATGGCTGAATATCTTGTAGCTATGGGTGTACCACGGGACAGGATTATTACCGAAGAAAGGGCAGAGCATAGCACAGAGAATTTATGGTATGGCTACAAGCTTGCAAAAAAACGTGGTTTTACTGCAATCGCTGTGTGCACAGATCCTTTCCAGGCAAAAGCGCTCTGGCGATTTGCAAAAGTAAGGACACATAAAGAAGTGAAATTCTTACCGGCTATTTTTGATACTCTGCGCACACTGCCACACGATACTCCTGTAGTAAATTACGCCCCGCTTAAAGTAAAAGATTTTGTTCCAATTACTCTTAAATACAGCAGATTTCAGCGTCTAAAAGGAACGGCTGGAAGAAATATTGATTACAAGGCAGAGTGATGATTCAAATCACTCATATGTCTGTGCGATAAAAGACGCAGATGACGCTGATATCACAGATGACCTTGATTAATCATATATGATAATTTACATATAAGCCTCCGTAGCTCCGTGACACTGCGCCTATAAGCCTCTGTGTTTAATCTTTGCGACGACCTCAGTCACCTTCTTTTTCATCTTTCTCGTCTGTGCCACTAACATCTGGATTACCGTAATCAGCTTTGAGATCAAGATCAATTTTAAAATCTTTAAGATCTTTCATGGAACACTCGGAAAAGACTTCGTCAAAATAAATGAACTTATCGGTTTTTACTCCTTTAGCGATGCGGAACACAAGTAGATTAAGGTCTTTTTCTCTTATCTGGTGCATTCGGTGATAATCTTCAATATCATTATACACTTTTTGTCCATCTAAAAGTTTGATATAGATTTTAGAAAAATCGATTCCCAACAGAGCATTCTTATTCTTGTTAATGATCTGAAGCCGTACATGCCTGCCATTATTCCCATGCTGTACTTTCAGAACTTCCAATTCCAGATTGCCAATTTTATAAGGCCTGTCCGGAAGCGTACTGATTTTAAAGGGTTCGTAAACCGCAAGCTTTTCATCGCTAACCCTGGCTTTGTGAATGGCAAGATGAATCTGATCTCTATTGAGCTTAAAACCATCGAATCGCATCTTATACCTTATGCTGTGCAGGGGAGCTACGACAAAGGGATTGCTTGTATGAACACCTTCTCTTTCAGAATCTTTGGTGAAAACATACATGCAGTCGGCCACCAGGGCAAGGTAATTTTTTGTGGGATTATGGATGTACAAAGTTGTTTTGAAAAATATCCTTTTGCTATAATTGTTTTTGAATTCGAATATGAGGCCATTATATTCAATAGTGGTATCGCGGAAAATAACCAGACTTTCGGGCTTATCTTGTTTATTGCTTGATGATGAATCGGCTCGATTGTCCTGACTTTTTAATTCCATTTGAACCAGGGCCAGTAATGAAATTACAAGGACATGTTTTTTTAACAACATAATGACTGATTAATATTTGGGTTTTAAGCATCACAAAACTATGTTTTTTTGTGACAAAAGTTAAGAAATTGGATTTTTGATACTCAGTTTGATGGAATCATTTAATATTCCCCGAATTACTCGATTTAGGCGCTTTGAGAATTTGTTCGATTGAGTTTTTTTTGTTTCTTTTGCCCTTAAACCCTACAAATCAGAAGATATGTATAAAATGATTTCCAAAGCAGTTGTAGTTGCTGCTATTTTATGTTTGTTAATGCCTTATGGTGTTGAAGCCCAGGCCAAGTTTACGCCGGGTCCGACCCTTAACAGCGACAAAAACAACAATTTTAACCGTATGCTTGGTGGCGACGATAATAGTTTCTATTGTTACCGCATTCGTTCAAAAGGAAGGGGAACCTCTTTCTTTGTCGAAAAATACAGCAAAGCAAGCATGAAGCTTGAATTCTCTAAAGAAGTGAACCTTGGAGAAGACGAAAATGAGACAACCATTGAAGACGTGGAATACGCGGCAGGCAATGTTTATGTGTTCAGAAGATCGTATGATAAAAAAGCGGATAAAATGACGCTTTTCTTTCAAACTGTTTCGGCTTCTGGTGAAGTGGCAAAAGATCTGAAAGAAGTAGTGGCGATCAAAACCGATCACTATGAATTCGTGGATTTTGAAATCTTCCCGAATCCTTCAAAAACTAAGTTCCTGGTAAAAGCAGCTCACAAAGCAGATAAAAAAGACACTTACAAAGCAGACTTGATTGTTATTGATGCTGTAAACGTAAAAAAACTAAGTACCAGAAGGGTAGAACAAAATCTTCATATCAGTTCCGTATCCGGGGCTCTTGCATTCTTTTTTGGAATGGGTGATGAGCAGGAAAGCAGCACCGTTATTGGAATGTACATGACCGATAACGATGACATTTTCTATTGTTTGAACGAGCCTATCAAAGGTGACAAAGAAAGAAGAAGAAATCTCAATCTTTATACATTAAAAGCAGGATCTGAAAAGCCGCAGGTGGTTAATCTTCCTTTTGATGACAATTATTTTGTTGGTGACATCGAGTTTTCAGTTGCTGCCGATAAAGACGTTGTAGTGGGTGGTTTCTTAAGCGACGTGGTTGAAAGAAAAGGAAGAGATCTTGTAAAACGCGGGATCTTCAGCTTTAAAGTGAATCCATCGTCTAACAGTGTAGTGGGTAAAACAGTTTATTTCTTCGAAGATAAAATGCTTGCTGCTCTGGAATCGACTCCAAACCGTGCAAAATACGATAACTACAAACTGGATTATATTATTCCGGTTGGAGACGCTACTTATTATGTAGGTGAGTTATATCGTTTAGCCGTTGTAACGACTTACAACAGCAACGGTTCTTCCACTACAACCTATAACTACGATTACATGGATGTAATTGTTGCTAAATTAAATTCTAAAGGTGTTTTTGAATGGATCGTGAACTCTCCTTTAAGAAATGACATGAGCCTGAAATATGGTCACGTATTCAAACAATACATTGCTTATAATACCGACAAAAACCTTTATATCCTTTGCAACGACCATCCTAAAAACATGGCCCGTTACGAAAAAGCAGACTTCGAACCAAAAGATCTGAAGTCAGTAAGCGGGATTCATGGTTCAAACTTTGTTTGTAACGCAATTGACCTGAAAACCGGAAATATCAAACGTCAGGTGGTATTCGAAAACGAAGACTTCTGTTTCGCTCCGATCCAGGAAAGAAATCCTCAGTTTTTACCTCCATCTGATTGTGAAATCTTTGCACCAGGTGCTAAAGGTGAAATCTATATCTACACCGAAGACAGAGGTGTAGATAGATTCGGAAGAATTAAATTCGACTAGGAGATTTTTTTAAAAACAAAAAGCCGGTTCATTTAGAATCGGCTTTTTTATTTAATGATAATGGGTTTATCTTACAGGTAAAAGGAGCTACTCATTCAAATGCATCTTATTTATCGTTGGCTGAGCATACTGTTTTAATAAGATTGTTCTTAAAACATCCCGCTCTCCTTCAATTTTTGAAATTTGTTTTTCAACGTATTCAATAAAATCTTTTTTCTCTTTGGCACTGTAATAAGCTTCAAACAGATTAGTTCCGTGTAACACGTCGTTTGCAATATAATTCACCGGAAACAATTTAAAGTCGCTGTAAATGCGTTTATCAATTAAGGCCTGAAGTGTTTTTATTTTATCGTTCTCGTTTTCAAGAGTGTCAATATATTTGTATTCCTTTGCTTCAATTGGAGTGCCCACAGCAAGATGAATTCTGCCTTTAAATTGATTGATTCCGGTAACAATACTATTTAAGTCTTCACCCGGCGCTTTATTATATTTTGTATGAAGGTTCGACAGGTAAATTTCCTGTGCCTTTAAATAATCGCAAGGTTCGTATTCATAAGAAATAGTAAGGGGCACAATGTTGAGCTCCGAAAAATTTTCCGAAAAGCTTTTTCGGCCACTGATATTGAGCATTTTTAAAAGACCACTTTGTGTAAGGTCCATACCATCTTTAGTTCTGCCATTACGTTGGGCAATCCATACCGATGCTTTTTTATCGAGCAAGGTGTGACGGATATAGGCTGAGAGTTTGCGGGAGATCTCATACAATTCTTTGCTGGTGCCTTCACGTAACACAGTAAACATGCGGTTCAGCCTTCCGAAGTCGGTGATAAAACCTTTGTCTTTTAAATTACTGCCAAACGTGATTTCAGAAGTCTGGAATCCATTTTCTACCAGCAAGATCTGCAGAATTGCAGCATCCAATAAAATATCGCGATGATTGGCAATAAATAAATAGGAGTTCTTTTTATCGAGTTTATCAAAACCACTACTGGTTAAGCCGCTGGAACTTTTCTCAACAATTTTACGAATTGCAGCATGCATAAACTGAAGCTGAAACTCCAATGCAGTCTCCACCTTTTCAGCTTTTTGTTTTACCTCGTCGAAGGTCATGTTTGGCCAGAGGTAATTAATCAGATCCATAAACAAAGGATCAACGATCAAACGTCTTACCACATCCGGTGTTTCATGATCATGAAAAGGACGGATATCCTCAAAATCGAAATCCTTCGCAAAATCGCTGACTTTTGTTTCTGCAGACATCATACTAATTCCTCCGTTTATCTATAAATTTTATGGGCTTGCGGCTATTTTCCGGGAACAATTTCTTATGGATATCCTCGGGAGAACTA
>JAEUTM010000420.1 GCA_016788025.1 Bacteroidia bacterium | reverse complement strand
TCGCCGCCACTCTCTCACACGCCAAGCGGCTCTGAATGACAGTTAAGGCACTGTCCGGAGAACCTGTTCTCGGTATTCTCAGTACCGTCATCCGACAGAAGAAGAAGAAGTACGGTACTTTTATTATACATTAGAGCCAGGTAAACAAACCTGAACCTGCTCATGAAAATTAAGCCACAAACATGGCCCTGAAAATTCTCTTCCTGTTTATTGCGGCAGTCCTTGCATTTTGGATCAGCGCCATTTGTGGGGGCGGGGCAAGTTTAATTTTAGTTCCACTGCTCAACTGGGTTTTGCCCGGCTCTGTCGTTCCTTTTTCATTAACACTGGGCACCTTCACCAGTTCAGCTTCGCGAATTCTCGTTTTTAAAAAACATATACGCTGGCAGGTGTTTTTCTGGTTCGTTCCTTTTTCGATTCCGGCGGTAATACTTGGTGCCTGGATTATGAAAGATGTCAATCCACTGTACCTGGAGCTGATTGTCGGCCTGTTTTTACTGGCAAACATTCCCGAACTTTTAAGAAAAAAACCAGAAGATAAGACGGAACAAAAACCCTATCCAAAATTTGTACTGGCAATTCTTGGATTTTTCGCTGGTTTTATCTCTGGCATTACCGGCGCAATCGGTTTGCTATTTAACCGCTTTTATTTAAAATATGGTTTAACAAAGGAGGAAATCGTCGCAACCCGTGCGGCAAACGAGATCTTTTTACATGCCATTAAACTCGTTGTCTACCTGTTATTGGGACTCTATTCTTCTGAAGCCATCTGGTTGGGTGTAGCCATTGCCCTGGCGGCAGTTGTTTCGTCTTATTCCATAAAATTTATTTTACCGTTTTTTACCGAACGCGCGTTTCGTAAGATTGGATACGGAGCCATGGTTATTTCAGGCGCGTTTTTATTAATTGGAACGACAAACAGCATTATAAAAAAAGACAAGATCTATTTTTCAAAGAACCAGTACCAGGAAAACACCATCAACTGGCGAAACAGCAATTTTGTTTTAGAATTTGCCATTGACGAGGGCCTGGAAATTGAACGTCCCATTTATGATGAAGAACTTCCCGAACATTTAAAACAAGAATACAACAAATTGAAACCGGCTTACGATACCATTCTTCTTGAAAAAGTGTTTAAACTCTCCTCCGAACGCAGCTATGAGTTTTATTGTTTTAAGGACAAAAAATTAACCAAACTGGAATACGAGGAATAAAGCTGTTAGAATCTGGTTGATTTATCATTAGCTGTGCCTAATGACCAAATCAGAAAGAACTACTAATTTGCGCCCATCATGACAACAAAAGAAATTTTAAGAAGCATCGGGCAATTTACGGATGATCAGGCGAAACTTTTTGATGAACACATCATTAACAGATCGCTTGGCAAAAATGACACTTTGCTTTGTGAAAATGAGATTTGCAGCGCTCTCTACTACATCAAGTCAGGGGCATTTTTTCAATATCAGAACCTGGAAACGGATGCCAATATTATTGACCTGCATTTACCCGGCGAGTGGATGTTTAATCAACAGAGCCTCACGGAACAAAATCCCTCCAGTTCAACAATTAAGGCCTTTTTAAAATCGGAAGTCCTTGAATTAAGTCTTCGGAATTTACACGATCTGATGACAAAATCACAATCCTTCCTTCAATTTGGGAAATTTTTAAATCAGTCAAAGATCAAGTCATTCATGTACGATCATTCCCTTAATCCCACAGAAAAATATAATTTTATTATCGGCGCCAAACCTGAATTAACAAAAGTGTTCCCGGTGAAAATGATAGCCTCTTATTTAAAAATCGCCCCTGAGACCTTAAGCAGGGTACGTGCAACTGTTTAATTTAATGATTTCAATCAAGTGTTCATCTGACGGACACTTCGCATCTTTGCAAAAAAAACACCATGCTTACAACCATAGTTCCAAAACTTCCCATGCGTAATAAAGCAATCACCCGCACTTTTTACGTAACACAACTAGGCTTTAAAGACATTGGCAGCAGGGACTTTGAGGATTATCTCCTGCTTCAAAAAGACAATATCGAGATCCATTTTTTTCTCTTCCGCGACCTCAATCCCTCAGAAAATTATGCTCAGGTTTATATTCGTTTGAATGACATTGACAGCTTCTACCAGTCTATGTTAGAAAACAAAACCAACATCCATCCGGCTGGCTACTTACAAACCAAAGCCTGGGGCCAAAAAGAATTTGCCATGCTGGACCCCGACAACAACCTGTTGACCTTTGGGCAACCGGTTTAACGAATTACACATCGGTACATTTACAGGCCGAGGGAATCTGTTCTCCTGACACACCCTTGAGATTCTTCGCCGCCTTTCTTTCACCTGCTAAGCGGCCCTCGCTTCGCCGAAGCTACGCGGAGGCGAAGTCTGAATGACAGTTCTCCATTGTCGGTCATTCAGAGGGTTTCTTTAACGTGATTTGATGGCCCGAAGAATCTGTTCTCGGGATACAACGAACCGTCATCCAACAATCGGATCAGAGGGCTCCTTTATTTTGGTTGATGGCCCGAAGAATCTGTTCTCCTGCCACACCTTGAGATTCTTCGCCGACATTCCGAGGCTTATGCGCAGTGAAAAAAGGCCGAAGGAATCTATTCTCAAGTAGGCCCTTGAGATTCTTCGCTGCCATTAATCATTCGCATATGCAGCCCTGATCCGAAGGTCGGATGACGGTTCTCCATTGCCGGTCATTCAGAGGGCTTCTTGGATGTGTTTGATGGCCCGAAGAATCTGTTCTCTTGCCGTGCTCTTCGCATGAC
>JAEUTM010000292.1 GCA_016788025.1 Bacteroidia bacterium | reverse complement strand
TAAGCCGGAGGGAAAAGGAACAACATTTAAAATATTGCTACCAATACTAACACAACAAAACACGCAACAAGCATGAAAGTAGAGATGATTCCGAGCTTTAAATACCAACTGCTATTTAGCCTGTTTTTTTTTACTTTTAGTTTAATAGCGCAGTTGCCTGAGCCCTGCGTCCGTTTTTCATTCAATAAAGGAGATTCAACGGATGAGATCACGGGCCACAAAGCTGAATTTCACAGTGTCAATTTTTCGTCTGATCGTTTTGGAAATGACAACCATGCTGTTTATTTCTATGGAAATGAGCAGAGTTACATGAGCCTGGGCTCCTATAAAGAATTAAAACCAGCTAAAGGCAGCATTTCGTTATGGGTAAAAGTTGAACATCCTATCATGATCGGAAATGGGGTGCATTACAATCCAATTATTCTTACACGCAATACCAAATTGCTGGATTTCTACGAAGCTTATTCGATGTACTATTTGCTCGACACTAAAAAATTTATGGCGGTATGCGCCCTCGATTCCACAAAGGATCTGGGATTGTACAGTAAAAAACCTATTTCAATGAACGAATGGAAACACCTTGTACTAACTTACAGTGATAGTTCAGTTGCTTTTTATGTGAATACAGAGCTGCAGGTGAAATTCCATTTGAATTTCAAAATGACTTTTCTTGAAGAAGATCCTGTACTGGTAGCCGCAACTCTTAACCCAAAAAACAATCGCTGGCTTAACGGCACAGTGGACGATATTGAAGTATATTCTTATCCCCTAAGTCAGGCTGAAATAATATCTCTTTATAATGCTCCCAATCCTAACCGGTCGGCTGTTATCCGGAACTGGATCCTGGTAGGATTCGGTATTGTATTGCTTCTGGTTGGTATTTACTTTTTTATCAGGCGCCAGCTTAAAAAGTCTTTCGAAAAACAACGTATTGCACTTGAACAAACAAATGTGCTTATCGAAACAGAATTGCGTGTGAATCGCGCGTTGATGAATCCGCATTTTGTTTTTAATGCACTAAACGCTCTTCAAAATCTTATTCTTAATAACCAGAACGACAGAGCGAACGATTACCTGGTAAAGTTTAGTAAGATGATCAGAAAGCTTTTGGAGAGTAACATGTCCGACGTTATAACGATAGAAGTTGAAACTGAATTGTTAAGCCGTTATCTCGAAATAGAAAACCTCCGTTTTGAAGAGAATATTTTGTACACCATCCGTGTTGATCCTTCGGTATCCGCCGCCAAAGTTCAGATTCCCGTCATGATGATTCAGCCCTTCGTGGAAAATGCGATCTGGCATGGCTTGCTTAAAAAACAGGGTGAAAAACGCTTAGACATTTCATTTACATCTGTAGAAGAAAAATATATTTTATGCGTTATAGATGACAATGGTTTAGGAAAAAAAAGAGTAAAAAGGAAAAGCAGTGCCGTATTTGATAAAACCTCCCTGGCAACGAGCTTTATAGAACAACGCCTGCGGCTTTTTAACCAGATCATGAAATTAAAATGTTATTTAAGCCTGGAATACAAACCAGACAACAAGGGAACAATTTTTAAAATACTTTTACCAATACTTAAACAATAACAAATGATTCTACGTTCAATAATAATCGATGATGAAGACAAGGGTATTGATTCTATTGAATTACTACTCAAAAGGTACGTTCCGGAGGTGAAGATAGTATCAACTACCACTGATCCGGAAGAAGCGATTGAACTCATTGAAAATTATAAACCGGAAATTATTTTCCTGGACATCAACATGCCCGAAATGGATGGTTTTGAGTTACTGGAGAACTTAAAATGGAAGGACTTCAACCTTGTATTTACAACTGCCCACCAGGAGTATGCCCTGAGAGCCTTAAAGAATAACGCAATTGACTATTTGCTGAAACCTATTGATCATCACGAATTAAAATCTGCAGTTGAACGCATCCAAAAACGAATGGCCGAACAGAACGATGCACTTTGGAAATTTAATTACAATGAATTGCTACAGGATATTCAAAAAAAACAAAAACAGCGCATCATCATACATACCCGATCGGGTGTCGAATCTATCGATCTCGACAATATTATTTGTTTACAGGCCGAATCGAACTACACCTACATCTTTCTTGACGGGGGTGAAAAAATTGTAACTACTAAAACTCTTAAAGAATTTGAAAATCAGTTATGTGAGGATAACAATAAATTCATGAGAGTTCACAATTCTTATATCGTAAACCTTAACAAAGTGGTTCGTCTAATAAAATCGAGTGACACAGCGGTATTAAAAGACGACTTTAAAGTACCAATATCCAAGAGCAAGCGCGACGATTTTTACGCATGGCTGAAAATCTGATAATCTGCAAACTTTCTTCTCTGTCATTTTTCCTTAACCCTGGTATTTTTTACAATACCTAATCATACTGTACCTATTGTTTGTCAGTAATTTTACCCGATGGTCGGTCATCTAAAATCTAAAAAGGATAAAATTGAACAATTTATCTAAATCGAATTAGATATGGATTTTATTTTATACTTTTAAAACATAAAACCTACCAAATGAAAAAGTTACTTACCCTTTCGTTCTTATTTCTGACGATCATTCAAAAAATCAATGGACAGACTTATTTACCTGTACCGACCACAGGCTACACCCTCGATGCCGTTGCTGAAAACACAACAGCGCTCTCTACCACATCGGGAGCGCTTGACGGAGGCGGCAACTGTTTTTACTCGCAAGCTTACGGATCATTAGTGAGCTCTACTTATGGTTTACCAAATAACGGCATTCTGTCATCTTTAACCCGCACTTATCAATTGCAGAGTTATACAACAGCCAACTGTTTATTTATCCCAACTAATGGACAGTCGGATACTCTCACGCTTGTAACACCCGCGGCTTTTACCTCCCTTAGCCTTTTGGGGTTTGCCACCGAAACCAATGGAAGCATGAGTGTGACGGTACGTTTTACGGACAACAGTACAGAAGTTTTCTCTGGAATTTCGGTGTTAGACTGGTTTAATGCCAGCACTCCATTCGCCAGCGGCTTCGACCGTCTCGCCAGGGCAACCGGTGTACTTGAGAATGTCGGAGCTGCAGGCAATCCGAGATTCTTTGCGCATGACCTTGCACTCTCCTGTGCGAACCAGAGCAAGTTGGTTAAACGTATCATTATAAAGAACAGTACCTCCGGATCAAAAATCTGCATTTGGGCTCTTTCGGGTGTTTCGCTACCATTAACTGCTTCCACAAGTCCGGGGAACCTTTGTACTACCGGAGGTTCCTCTACGCTCACAGCAGCCGGCGCTACCTCTTACACCTGGCTTCCTGTAGGAAGTTTTGCGGGTTCAACATCCACACAGGTTTCTGTTCAACCCAGTGTTACTACCCAGTATACCGTTCAGGCTGTGAGTTCTTCTACTTGTGTTTACAATGCTCTCGTTACTGTAAATGTTTTCTCAGTTGTTCCTACGTTAACGGTTACCAACACGGCGAACCTTGGCGGTATTTGTCCAAACAGTTCTGTCATTCTCACGGCAAATGGTGCTACCACCTACACCTGGACCGGGGGAAGTATTCCTGTAACAAACGGCGTTGCCTTTTCACCTACCTCTACGGTTGATTATACTGTTACCGGTGGCAATGCCTGTGGCACCAGCACTGCTGTATCGTCCATCTCCGTTCATATCCCTCCTACTATCGGTATCACTGCTTTAACTGGTTCTATCTGCTCTGGCAATACAACAACCGTTAGTGTTACCGGAAACGCTTCTACCTTTACCATCTCGAGCCAGATAGCAGGGCCTTCGGTTACAAACAACACTGGTTTTACCCCTGCCGTTACCAACACCTATATTGCTACCGGTACCGGTGTTAACAGTTGTACCGCTGCAGCCAGTGTTAGTATACAGGTAGTTCAAACGCCTACCCTTGCTCCTACAAGCAATACGCTTTTACTTTGCATCGGTAAATCGGCAACGCTTTCTGCTACGGGCGCTACGGGTTATACCTGGACTTCCGGCAGCTCAACCATTGCCACCACCAATACAACCGTGGTCACACCAAATACTACTACTACCTATTCCATAACTAAAAACAACTCTACCTGCTTCGATACAAAGGCAATTACCATCACCGTTCAAAGCTTAACTCCGGTGTTTGTGTCGGCTACTCAAACCTTAATCTGCGCCTCTCAAACCACTACCTTAAGCGGTTTCGGCGGAGTTGCTTATCAATGGTTTGCCCCGGGACAATCTACATTCTTCAGCACTTCTTCCAGTCCTGTAGTATCGCCTTCGGTAAATACAACTTACACCATGACTGCCAGTGATGGCACCTGTATAAACACTGCAGTGGTTACTATTGCCACCAACACAAATCCGATTATCAGCGTTGTGGCGAGTGCAACTCAGGTGTGTGTAGGTGCCAGTATAACGCTTACCGCTTCCGGATCTCCTAACTTCACCTGGACTTCCGCTCCTGCCACAACTTCTATTACAGGACAAAACACCCTAACAGCTACATTTACAGCCTCAGGTGCTATTGCATTTAATGCTATTGGCGACAATGCTCAAGGCTGTACTGCCAGCGCAGGACAGGTGATAATTATCAATCCCGGACCTAACATGAACGCTTCTGCCAGCAAGACCCTCATCTGTTCCGCCGGAAGTACAACGCTTTCCGCTTCGGGAGCTGATTTGTACCAATGGGATAACAATGCAAATAATGCCATAACTCCTTCTGTGGTGGTAAGTCCAACACAAAGCACTACCTATCTGGTAACAGGCACTCTTAATTCAACCGGATGTACAGCCTCTAAAACCGTCCAGGTTGGCATTTACATACCAACACTTACTGTTTCTCAACCAACCAATGTGTGCCAGGGAGGACAAGTAGCATTATCCGGGCAAGTAAATAATCCTGCCAGCGGTTCTTCCAATAGTTATACCTGGACCGGTGCCGGATTAAGCGGGAATGCTGGGTCAGCCGTGGTTGTATCACCATCGGCACCCACCATTTATACCCTTAGTGCTAAATCGATAACGCTGGGTAGCCTTACCTGTATAAAAACAGAAACTACTTCTGTTGGAATTTTTGCTAATCCAAACATAACGGTTACACCTTCCAGAACATTTGTTTGCAGGGGCGAGCCTGTTAACCTGGTGGCTTCCGGCGGAGTAAGTTATACCTGGAATAATAACTCTATGAGTGGCCCAACCGTAACAGTAACCCATAGTACTATTTCTACCTTCTCATACGTTGTGGTGGGGACAGATACAAATGGCTGTAAAAACGATACCATCTTCTATCTCAAGGTAAACGGATGTCAGGGTATTGAAGAATATCAAAACACTACAACCATCAATATCTATCCTAATCCTAACAACGGCGAGTTTAATATTAAATCAGAAAAAGATCTCACTATTCAACTCTTCAACGATCTGGGACAGGTAATAAGAACGTACCAGCTTAATGCGGAAAACAACTACCTCATACAAGTCTCAGATCTGGCCAAAGGCATTTACTTCATCGCCGATGATAAAAACCGGCCACTTAACAAACAAAAAATAATTATACAATAGAAAAATAAGACCTTAAATGTAAAACGCTCCGTCCGATAACTATCGAGACGGAGCTTTTTTTATACTTAGATATCTTTTAAATAAGCCCTTCCTTCTTGAAATAATCTATTATAGCATCAATAATAAGTTTGTTTTGCTGCTTCGCATCGAGAAAAGGAATTTGCTCTTTTATTTTCCAATGTGGCCATCCATCCTTATCTCTGCCCTCGAACTCATAGAATCCATAAGGTTCGAGTAAGGTACAGATTGCTATGTGCATGATCTCGAGCTTTTCATCCTTTTTATATTTTTTGAATGGTTTACTTAATTCCTGGAGGCCAATCACAAATAATATTGTATCATAGTCCATTTCCGTTCCGAAACGTTCCTTAAGTTTTTCCTGTAAAATTTGCCAGTCGGTTTGCATGTTGAGTACTGAGTACAAAGTATTGAATATTGAGTAATGAAAAAGATGCGGTTTTGATTCTGAATATCTTGATTCTATTACTTGGTTCCAGATTCTTGGTTTTATTTCTGTTCGCTGAGGGCCCTATTTTCGTTAATTTGAAAAGAAATAAAATCAAGTATGTCTTCCCGACCCATTTTTTTTTCTGAAGATGAGATAAAACTATTGGGTAATTCCTCCCAGTGTTTTAAAAGTTCTTTTTCTATGTTTTTAATATTCTTTGAGAGTTCGGCTTTTGAATTTTTATCGGCCTTTGTATAAATTATTGAGAAAGGAATTTCATTTTCACCACACCAAAGCATAAATTCACGATCAATCTGTTGCAGTGGCAAACGACTGTCCAATAGCACAAATAAACAAACCAGGCTCTCTCTCTTTTTACAATAATCGTAGATAATGGTTTCCAGTTTTGCGCGTTTGTCTTTACCGGTTTTAGCGAAACCATATCCAGGCAGATCGACAAGATACCAGCTATCGTTAATAAGAAAAAGGTTAATTAGTTGCGTTTTACCAGGCGTAGCGGAAGTTTTAGCCAGCTTGTTATTGTTACACAACATATTTATAAGAGATGACTTTCCAACGTTGCTTCGGCCAATAAAAGCATACTCCTGTAAGCTCGGTTTGGGACAATCGTAAATACTTGCTGCGCTTTGTTTGAATGTAGCTTTTTTGATTTCCATCACTTCATACTCCTGATTCCTTTTTCCAACAGGTAAGAAGCGAAGTGCCTTTCCTTCTTGCTGTCGTATACATCCTTAATTGTTACAAGAATGCCGGTCTCTTCTACCCCACCAAAGGTAGGATTAATTGCCGTACCAAAACTCTTCATTGTTGGGCTCAAATTCATGTAAGCATTTATAAGCGGCGGAATGTTCTCGCCAAGCGCTTTAACATGTTTGTGAAGAATAGCATGACCCTCCTTGTATTCATTTCCTTTCAGCTCGTCAAGAAACGGCTGTACGTCTGTGTTAATTGTAACACTGTGTATCGGCCATACCAACTTCTCCCGATCAGGAAAATAATATTTCATGAAACTCAGAATATAATCTCTTGCCTGAACATTAAAATTTGTGTACATCGTTACCTTCCCATAAAAATGTTTTTGGGAGGGATTGTCAATCACGATGGCTCCGAGCCCGTCCCACAAATTATCCAGGCTAAATAAACCCTTTCTTCTGTTTTCTCCGGGTTGAAACAAAGGCTGGATAAATGAACGTCCAAGTTCTATGGTTTCATTGAGGTAGTTTTTATAAAAAGCATCGCTAAACTCGAAAAGTTCAGTGGTGGCCAGATGTACTTTACCACTGCGGAACTCCGCATCCTTACACAAAATAAAACGGTATGCGCCCACAATTTCTTTGTCTTCAGGACTCCAAACCAATAATTGCTGGTAGGGATGCGAACTTGTATCAAACTCGTCGATATCGATTTCTTTTCCTGTGCCACCGCCGGCATGCCGGAACGTTACTTCTCTCAAGCGACCTATTTCACGCATCACGTTAGGGGCATTATGATGGGTGATAATGTAAATTTCGTTATTACCATTATTGGCCTTTCGGACGTAACGCTCCCTGGAGAGTTCATCCATCAGAGCTTCTTTACTTACGGGGTCAATGATCTTTTGCATAACTTATCTTCGTAAATATACAATTAATCTAAAACAGGCAAAACACGGGTACAAGTTTTTACCTATCTTTAAAACCGCAATTGATCTTAATCTCCGCTTAATGTTAGCCCGATATCTTTGCTCAATATTAATCTTCCTTTTTTGCTTCGGAAAATCTCAGGTTCCTTACAAATTTAATCTGGAGTTACAAGATCAGGCTTGCGGAGCAGGTTACGCAACTTTAAAAATAGATCCTCATGTTCTTCCGCAAGATTCCGTAAAAATAATCTGGAGCACGGGAGAAAAAGATAGTTTTATTGCTCATGGCTTAACGGAAGGAAATTACCAGGTAGAAATCATCGTCAAACATCCACAGGATTCAGATTACGTAACAACAGATACAATTCTTGTATTCACTATTGGTAAATCTTCCTGCCCCGTTGGCGTTGACAAATATTTCTCGCCTAACGGCGACAATTACCATGATAAAATGGGAATTAGCTACATTCAGCTGTATCCAAATTTTGAGCTAACCATTTATAACAAGTGGGGACAACGGGTACATCATCAGGAAAAAGATTATGAGCCCTGGGACGGAACCTGGGCAGGAGTGAACCTTCCGGACGGAACCTATTATTACATTTTCTTTTACGATGCCAATGACAAAAGCAACGTGGAGAAAGGAGATGTTACAATTCTTCGCTGATTACTTTTTACCTGGCTCGTATTGCCTGTTTTTATCGTTCGCATGTTTCTGATATTTTACACGCTGGCGCTTTCTTAAAATATAGAGCAGCCCGCTTAAAATAAAGAAACCAAAAAAGAACAAAGCACTGTCATTGTCCTTAATAATCAGAAAATACACCACACAGCCAATTCCCAGGATAGCGGCTACCAGCCATAAGCGTTCCAGGAAGACATACACTTTCGTTTGAAAATCAGAGCTCATCGTTTTTTATTTGAATAATACCAGTAACTTTTTTTAATTCATATTTTGTAAAATCCTGGTTGGATGTAAGTCCATGTCCTTTAATGATTTCTTTGCTGGTTGTAATCTTTACAAAAGCATCTGTATAGATCGTTTTGCTCAGTTCGTCCCAAATCAATTTTTCTGTCTCCAGTTTCACTCCTTCACGATTTACAACTTCTACAGCATACTTTGCCTCCATCTTCCTGGTAACATCATAGCGGACTCCAAAATTTGCCTTTAAGGTAGCAGAAACTTTCTCATGCTCATCAAAAAAAGTAACAAATACACCCCGGGGCAAAACAGTAAAAGGTTCTGAAACGTTTTTATCAAACAGCAACATGCGATTAGCCTTCACCATCACCTTTAACAAAGAGCTGTCGGAATATAACATGGTTACACTATCCCCTACTTGCGAAGGACTGACTTGATTCCTCGGCAAGGCCATTACATCTTTAAGATCGTTAGTGCAGGAAGAAAAAAAAGAGATACTAATTAGAAGTACGGAAAATAGAAAGGTCCATCTGTTGGAATATTTAATCCCTCTTGACCCCCGACCGTTATCGGGATTACCTTTTACATTTTCCATGAATTAGTCGTATCTGAATTTCTGGAACCAGCGATCGCAAAACGTAAATCCGAAATTAATACGCCAGTAATTTTGTTTTAAGCTATTTGCGTCAGTGGTGCCCATTACACCATATTGTGCGCTGATGTTCACCATAGACGACAAACGTCCGATGCCAACCGGAAGACCTACACCTGCAGAAACATAATAATCTGACACACTAAGATTATTAACCAAAATATATCCTGTTTGATACGAAACCCCCAGGCGGTAATTTATTTTTTTGATAAAGGCATTTGTTCCTGCAGCATATTTTTCGGGAACATAATTGATACCCG
>JAEUTM010000224.1 GCA_016788025.1 Bacteroidia bacterium | reverse complement strand
TACCGTTGTTGCAACTGATATTCGGGGATGTCAGTCTTCAACTACTGCAGAGGTATTTATTGATCCTTTACCAGAAGGTTATTTGAAAGGAACCCTTGAGGCTTGTGCGCCTTTCTCTTCTGATTTTTATTTTCAGAAATTTTTTAATGGATCTGATCATATTACAGCTAGCTGGGAGCTGAATGGAAAACCTGTTTCCTCAAAAAGTACATTTACTTATTCATTTACAAGCGCCGGAGATTATGTCTTTACAGGTCATTTCACCGACACTCTCAGCTCATGCATAAACTCAAATACTTTTGTTGTGAAAGCATTGTCGCAGCCAACCGCCAATTTTGCATTTGAACCAGCTAAACCAATAGAGGGAATGGAACCTGTTTTATTTACCAATACTTCTGAAGGTACTAAGCTTAATAAATTCAATTGGTACTTTATTGATAATGATGGTTTCAGCACTGTTCAAAAAAACACATCTTATCACTTTACAAATGCAGGAAAGTACCCGGTAGTAATGGTGGTTGCAGACGGAAACGGCTGTAAGGACAGTATTATAAAAACCGTTGAAGTAGCCATTGACTTCGCATTTTATGCTCCAAATGCTTTTACTCCAAACGAAGACGATAAAAACGAGATTTTTATTCCGGTTATAAGAGGTGTAAAATTTTATGAAATCATGATCTTCAATCGTTGGGGAGAACGCATCTTTCGCAGCACAGATCTGACCAAGGGCTGGGATGGTACTTTTAAGGGAGAGAGCTGTCAGCAGGGCTCTTATGTATGGAAGGTAAATCTCACAACAACAGGCGGAGAAGAAAAGTTTTATTCCGGCTCGGTTCTTCTGTACCGTTAGCACACAAATCCAAATTATTTTTATGTTTGCAACTGAGCTTTATGCGCCTTAAACAGACCATATTTGTTTTGCTGATGTTAGCCGGATTCTTCTCCCAGGCACAGAAAAAAATAAAAGAAAAAGAAGATAAAAAACCCAAAGAAAAAAAAGAAAAACCACTGCCAGAGAACATTGAAAGCTTCCCGAAAAATTTTCTCGTCCGTCCCCGTTTTGTTTATCCCATTGTTTCGGTGAATGTAAGCAGCAGGCTTCTCGGCAAAGGCGACAAATTCACCTATTTGCCGGCGATGCCGGGTGTGGTAGGACTGGCTCTTAAAATCAAAAAAGTCTATATCTCCGTCGCCGTTCAGCTTCCTGCAAATGAAAGCCTGAAACAGAAATACGGAAGCTCGAAATTCAGGAACATCAACATCAATATCCATGGACGTATAACCCAATGGGGTTTGTTTTACCGAGATTACAAAGGTTTTTATCTGAGCAACTACCAAAAATATTATCCTGATTATAAAGTAGATTCTTTAGGGTATCCTAAATCTCCTGGCTTACGGATCATAGAGTCGGGATTGAATTTTGGAATTAATTTTAACCGCAATTTTTCCATGAATGCTGCATTCTCGCAAGGAGAAAGGCAAAAAAGAGGGGCTGGTTCTTTTTTAATGGGATTTTCAGAACGCTACCAGCGGATTGATGCCGACACGAGTTTTGTTCCTCCCGGACAGGGGGATAAATATCCCAACCTGAACAAACTCCAATACGGTAATTTTTACAGCACCATTATTTCTATGGGTGCGGGGTATCAGTTCGTTATTCGAAAAAAAATTCACTTTACACCAATAGCCATGATTGGAACAGGATTCCAGGTTCAGTCTTACGCGCAGACCAGGCGCAACAAACTCCGTCTCAACTATCTTACCTACGCAAATCTCAAAGGACAGGTTGGTTATAACGGTGATCATTTTTTTGCGAATGTAATTTATGGGATTGAGTTTAATTCGATCCCAATCACTGAATCAAGAATCAGGCTCATTCACAAATGGTTTGAAGTAGGCGCGGGTTTAAGGTTCTAGCACAAGCCCCAACTGTATAAAGAATGTCTGACAAATTACTACATTAGCAGCTTATGGATACAGCGCTTATTCTTACGAGTGTTTCAAAACACATCCAACTCACCAAAAAAGAGGAAGAGTTTTTTGTTTCCCTGTTGCAGGAAAAAAAACTAAAGAAAAAACAATTCCTGGTTCACGAAGGAGAGTTTAATAAGTTCACTGCCTTTGTTATTAAAGGTTGTTTGAGGTCATATTCCATTGACAGGAATGGTTTCGAGCACATTATCCAGTTTGCGCCACCGGGCTGGTGGATAGCAGATATATATAGTGTGATTTCCAAACAACCCGGTAAACTCAATATCGATGCCCTGGAAGACTCTGAAATGTTTATCCTGTATCGCGAAGACCAGGAAAAACTTTTTGAAAAAGTTCCAAAATTTGAACGCTTTTTCCGGATTCTTACAGAAAACTCAATCGCTGCAAATAGTCACCGCCTGATAGACTATATGGGTTTAACCGCGCAGGAGCGCTATTTTACATTCTGCGATCGCTACCCAATGCTCATGAAAACCCTTCCTCAGAAACAAATCGCTGCTTATATAGGAGTAACGCCGGAATTCCTGAGTAAAATAAAAGCGGAGTTCCTGAAGAAAAAATAAACGCATGGATAAGATAGAAGAGGGACTTGACTCTTGATTCTTGGCTCTTGACTCTGTCACGCTGAGCGGCCTGTCCTGAGCCCAGTTTATCCCGAGTTTATCGAGGGATCGAAGGGAGTCGAAGCGTTGTCTCTGTCACGCTGAGCGGAGTCGAAGCGTTGGCTCTTGACTCTTGGCTCTTGACTCTGTCACGCTGAGCGGAGTCGAAGCGTTGACTCTTGACTCTATTGTTAATCTACCTTAATCCAATTTCTTAATATAGTTTATTCCTCCATCACTCTCTCTTGGCATAACTTTGTCCTATAAATTTTAAACAATATGGACAGAAGTGATTTTATAAAAAAAGGTTTAATGGGCACTGGTTTTTTCCTTGCCTCTTCTGCAAGCGCCGGTCTGATAAAAAATGAGATCGATGAACTTAAAGAATTTGAACCTATTGGTTTTAATCATCTGCCAAATACAACATCTAAGATTATGGAAAATACAGTTTTGCACAAAGCCGACACCCGCGGTCATGCTAACCACGGCTGGCTAAACAGTCACCACACATTTAGTTTTGCAAACTATTATAACCCTGAGCGCATGCATTTCGGAGTTCTGCGTGTTCTTAACGACGACCGTGTAGAAGCAGGTATGGGTTTTGGTACCCATCCGCACGATAACATGGAAATCATTTCAATTCCTCTAGAAGGAGACCTGGAACATAAAGACAGTATGGGAAACACTGCTGTGATAAAAAACGGAGACATCCAGGTAATGAGTGCCGGAAGTGGAATTACACACAGCGAATACAATAAAAACAAAGACAAAGAGGTAAAATTCCTCCAGATCT
>JAEUTM010000222.1 GCA_016788025.1 Bacteroidia bacterium | reverse complement strand
AAAATTTCATTTCGGTTACGCCGTCAAGATAAGATCCTCTTCCTACAAATGTACTATCAGTGTTGTAGTTCTCAGTGTTGAATTTTACAAGCTCCGTCTGCCTGCTGCCGGCCATTTTATTGATCTGGTAGTAGTATGGCTTGACAAATGCTACGGTGGGACCGATAGAATAGGAATATCTGACTTCAACCGCTTTAAGATCTGCCTTTGAAAACAATACATTCTGCAGACCAACCCCAAAACGCAATAGGAATACCTGGTTAACCTTCCCGAAAACAAAACGTCTTCTCACTTCTGCCTGCCCCTGTGTTTTTGTTTCTTTAGGGTGCTTCAGAGTTTGAAGGTCAATCTCAAAAAATGAACGGGTGTTGGCTGTGATATGTTTGCCTTGTCTGAACATCGCCCCAAATCCACGCGTAGTCGCATAGATCTTCCCACTTTGATCTTTCCTGTAAAGT
Organism: Bacteroidia bacterium; assembly: GCA_016788025.1. Taxonomy (GTDB): domain Bacteria; phylum Bacteroidota; class Bacteroidia; order B-17B0; family Aurantibacillaceae; genus Aurantibacillus. The sequence goes on along the minus strand of JAEUTM010000222.1, from coordinate 4,009 downwards.
ACATTCAGGGTGCTTCCATTTTCAGGAACACCAGGTAAAGACTGTTCCTGGGCAAAGGCTGTACTGCAGATTAACAGCAAAAGGACAAGGCAATTAAAAATGCGAAACATCCTAACAAAATTAAAGATTTAAGGCCTATTATCCTATTTTTGCATAAATTATTAACATGCTCATAAGTAACGTTAAATACCTGGGTGAACTCCGCTCTGAGGCCGTCCACCTGCCATCCGGCGATGTAATAAAAACAGACGCGCCCAAAGATAATCACGGCAAAGGCGAGGCTTTTTCACCTACGGATCTTACCGCAACATCCCTGGCCTTGTGTATGCTTTCTGTTATGGGCATACTCGAACGTAAGGAAGGAATAACTCAAATAACCGGTACAACTGCCGAAGTAACCAAAGTGATGTATCCTGATCCCAGAAGGATAGGGGAGATCCACGTAAAACTTACTTTCCCAAAAAACAATTACTCCGAAAAGGAAAAGAAAATGTATGAAAATGCCGCGCACACCTGTCCTGTAGCAAAGAGCCTGCATCCGGATATTAAGCAATTAATTACGTTCGAATGGTAGCTTAGCTGCCTTTTCAGCGCATGCTTAAAAGTGTTACATACAGTCTTCTGACGAAGTTATCTGTTGGCTGCATAAATTTTCTTATTCTCGTCGTCTCGTCCCGTTACCTCGGGGTAGTTTCAAGGGGAGAGATTAGTATCTTTCTTTTAAATATTATGTTGATGCAGGTTGTTAACGATGTTTACACAGGTTACAGCATAATTCATTTTATTCCAAAGTTCAACTGGAAAAAACTTGTTTTTACAGGGATAATCTACACACTTATTGTCTGTACGCTTTGCAACGCAATTATTGTTACAATTGGCCGTCAACTCCCAGGATACAGCTGGTCGGGCTATGGTCTCTCGTTGCTTGTGATGCTCAATACATTTAATTGTGTGCTTATTCTTGGCAAACAAAATATAAGGCTCTATAATGTTTTATGTTTTATCCAACCTTTTATATTGTTTTCTGGAATCATTTTCTGGGTTTTTGTTCTTCATCAATATACATTCGAATCATACTTCTATCCGCTGGTTATCTCATTTCTTATTTCATGCATTATTTCCGGAGCAACTCTTTTCATAAAATATCCGCCGAAACACCAGGTTGATGAATTTTCTATAAGACCCATCTTGCTAAATGGACTTCTGTATCAGCTTAGTTTTTGGATGCTTATTTTTTGCAATCGCTACAGCTATTATCTGTTACCTGATAATAAGGCAGTGGGATTATATTCATCAGCCTCTGTTCTGGCAGAGTCAATGCTTATTATCAGTTACGCCATTTCGCCTGTGCTGATATCCCGTTCGGCGCACAATGAATTAAATACAGATAGCAGAACTATTCTGAGCGTTGCAAAGACAGCTGCGTTTCTGAGTATTTTTCTCGTTGCACTTATCTGCCTGATTCCTGAAAAGCTTTACATATGGATGCTTGGACCAGGTTTCGGAGGAATAAGCGAAGTGCTGCGCTATTATTCCCCCGGGGTTGTAATGGTTGTTTTTTCTACGATACTTGGTAATTTTTTCGTTGCCAGGGGAATTCAAAGAACCACAGTGATAGCTTATGGCATGGGCTTTTTATCGAGTCTTGTTCTGGCGCCTTTGCTAGTAACTCAGTATGGTAAAAACGGAGCGGCTTATAACGCCATAATAGCTTACGGAATGATTACAGTTGCCATGACAAGCGCTTTTTTGGTTCACAATCATCTAAACATAAAGGATCTTTTTAGCATTCATCCCGACTACCGGAGAATGAAATCGATGCTGGGAAACAGAAAAAGAAAGGAAACTATTTCGTAATTTCTTTCTTTCTGACGCTTTTCAGGTTAATGAGATTCATTGGATTTGTGGTAAATCCTTCAACATCTTTGCCTACAAGTCTTATCACCTCGTCATAGTATAAACATATAACAGGGGCTTCTTCCACAACAATGCTATCCATATACTGGTAAAGATCTTTTTTACGTGAAAGATCTGTTTCTCTTTGAGCTTGTTCGAATGCTTTGTCGAAGGATTCATTTTGGAAATGGAAAAAATTCATGCCCTGTGGTGTGAAATTTTTGCTGTAAAAAAGTCCCATGAAATTCTCTTCATCCGCGTAGTCGGCCACCCACGAGCGTTTAAACCAGGCATATTCACAGGCGCTAACTGCCTGTCTCAAAACGGATGGTTTTTCAATACTGATTTGGATGTTGATTCCATTTTCAGCAAGTTGAGATTGAATAAACTCTAGTTGTTCTTTATAGTTATCCGTTGCATGCAGCACAAGTTCGGGTAATTTTCTGTCCTTATCGTAGCCGGCTTGTTTTAATAATTCTCTGGCTTTATCCGGATCATAAGTATATCCTTTCACTCGTGAAGGATCATAACTTTTCATTCCTTTGGGAATAAATCCTGCGTGCGCCGGTGTTCCGATATTGTTGCGGAGATACTTAATGAGTTTATCTCTGTCAAAAGCATAATTCAATGCTTGTCTTACCTTTTTTAATCGTAGCGGCGAGTTTTTAACCGATGGAATATTCTCATCGATAAGTATTCCGATATAATCTGTTTTAATAAATGTTTCTTTTTGAAGGTTGAACTTTTTGTCATAGAGCTCGCGAAGATTCCCCTCTTTATCAAGTACCTCATTAATGTTGAAAGCATCGGCACCGCTTAACATGTCAAACTTATTATTGAGTAACTGCATAAATGCCGTTTCGCGGTCTTTAATAAACGAAACGGTTACAGCATCAAGGTATGGTAAACGTTCGTTTGACGCGTCTCTTTCAAAGTAATTTTGGTTTTTGTGCATAATCAACACGGTTCCTTCCTCCCATGTTTTAAATACAAACGGACCAGTTCCTACCGGGTTCCTTCGGAAATCGAGTTTATAGTAGTCGATCGCTTCAAAAGGCACAACACTGAAATATTTCATCGTTAAAATATTGATGAAGGCGCTGAAAGGTTCCTTAAGATATATTTTTAAAGTGCTGTCATCAGTAGCAATGAATCCTTTAAAGTTTGTTTTTTCGCTTCGGTCTATTTTATCCAACAGGGTGGTAGCACTGCTGACTTTACTGTCAAACAGGCGGTTAAAACTGAACACAAAATCTTTCGCAACAACTTTTCTCCCTTTCCCTGATTCGAAACATACATTATCGTGAAAATAAACATCGCTTCTTAAATGAAACGTATAACATAATCCATCAGCACTGATGTCATAGGTTCTTGCAATACAGGGTTCGATGTTTAAACTGTCGTCCATCTGAAGCAAGCCGTTAAAGAGCTGGTTCACCGGTTGTATATTTTCAAAATTCGAGGCTGCCGCAGGATCAAGTGAGGTCAAGCCGTTAAGCTCGTTGTAGTTAAACACAGATCGTGGATCGCCTTTGTTTTCCATAGGCTCACAGCCCGATAGAAACAATGCATAAAAAACAGAAAGACTTATGAATATCCTGGGCATATGCAAATATGCCTTTAACTGCTCAAAGAAAGCAGATTTTTAGATCCCAATTTTACACAATTTGCTGTGAAGAGTTGTTTTAAGGCTGAGTCTTCTCTTTTTCCTCGTTTGCCTTATCGAAATTAAAGCCAAGAGTTACACGCCAGGTTTTTTGTAGAGGATTCTGAAGCGATGTAGGAATAAGGTACGACAAATCCACGGAAATAACTTTGAATTTAAAACCAGCACCTACTGTAAAATACTGCCTGGCTCCTTTTGTTTTATGTTCATGGAAATAACCCGCCCTCACAGCAAACATGTTGTTATAACAATACTCTATACCAATACTCTGATTGAACTCTTTTAACTCCTCGCTTGGCCCATCAGGCGCGTCGCTAAATGACTGTATGATACCTGTAGCCACGTCTACGTTGGGGTCTTTGCCTTTATCAATAACCTTTTTGCCTGTTGCCGGATCAATTGCAATTTCTGTCGTTGTATTACCCGCAGAATCAACTACGTACTTGT
>JAEUTM010000219.1 GCA_016788025.1 Bacteroidia bacterium | reverse complement strand
CTTCATAAAATTCTCTCGAAAATCATCATGAATTCGAAGCCGAGCCTTTGATCATCTCGACGGCTATCCATTTACCCAATGCCGTCGAGAGCAAAGTCTCCCGCACAAACAGCTCAAAAATTTCAGGGCAACAAATATAATGCCTAGTTGGGAGGAAATTTTTTCGCACCCTTTTCAAATTCATTCGATTTGTCTGAGAGAATTTTAAAAGGCCGGTCCACCAGTACCCAAAATTCGGCTTTGGGATCAGGCTTCTTGTTGAATCAGTTACAAATTCATTCCACCTGAAGCTTCGATGCGTTGGCCGTTGATCCAGCGTGCGCGTTCGGAGCACATAAAGGCTACGATGCCACCAATATCATCGGCTACACCAACACGGCCTAAAGCTGTGGCTGCTGAAAGTTGTGCGTTCAGTTCTTTATCGTCGCGCACACGCCCGTGACCAAAATCTGTTTCAATCGCGCCCGGCGCAACAATGTTCACGCTGATCTTTCTTTGTCCAAGCTCTCTGGCCATGTAACGTGTCATAACATCCATGGCGCCTTTTGTTGCTCCATATACGGATGAACCCGGGTAGGAGAAACGCGCCAGTCCCGAAGAGATGTTGATAATACGTCCTCCATCGTTAATCAAGGGCAGAGCTTTTTGCGTTAAGAAGAACACACCTTTAAAATGGATGTTGATGATATTATCGAATTGTTCTTCCGTAGTATCAGGAATGGGAGCGTAAAGCGCGACGCCTGCGTTATTGATGAGGAAATCGAAGTTCGGTTTCCCGTATTCCTTTTGTAAATAAGTTGTGATTTGATTGATAAAAGCATCAAAGGATTTTACGTCTCCTGTGTTTAATTGAAAGGCTTGCGCTTTCTGTCCAAGCGAACGAATCTCCGCTACTGTTTTATCTGCTTCTTCTTTATTGTTATTATACGTAAGCATTACATCTACGCCATCTTTCGCAAGACTAAGCGCCATGTTTTTTCCAAGACCACGGCTTCCGCCTGTTACCAATGCAATTTTGTTTTTTGATTCCATGTTGTTTGAATTTTGATGGTACAAAGTTGCAGCATAAAACAGAGGACCTGTTTGTATGCTTCAATCCAGTATTTGCAAAATTCAAATATCCTTATGAACGGAATGAAAGGGGAGCGAGCGAGGTTTGTTTCTTGAAGAAGTTTGAAAAATGTGCTACCTCCTCAAAGCCCAGGGAATAGGCTATTTCAGAGACATTCCAGTCTGTTTGTTTGAGAAGGATCTTGGCTTCCTGTAGAATACGACTGCTTATAATATGAGTGGTAGTTTTGCCCGTACTTTCCTTTAAAACCTTATTCAGGTGATTTACATGGATGGCAAGGCGGTCGGCATAATCTTTAGCGGTTCTCAAACCAAGTTTCTGATGCGGTGATTCAATCGGGAACTGCCTTTCCAGTAATTCTATAAACAGCGAACTTACGCGGGCAGAGGCCGTGCTGCTGATGTGTGCTTCTCCGGCTGGCTGCAGTTTCTGGCCATAATGAATCAGTTCAATAACATAATTGCGAAGCAGGTCGTATTTAAATTCGTAATCGGAATTGATCTCTTTCTGCATTTTTGTAAAAATAGCACCCAATTCTTTTGCTTCCGCATTGCTAATCTTAAATACAGGATAACCGCCAGCTCTGAAGATGGGAAGGTCATCCAGATCTAAACCACTTTTACTGTTGGTGATAAATTCGCCGGTAAACATGCAAAATTGGCCGCTGGCTTTTTCGTCAAGCGGGACCCAATGATAAGGAACCTTTGGTGTAGCAAATAATAAAGCATTGGTTTCTATTTCTATTACTTTGTCGGCATACTCAGCCCGGTTCCGTCCTTTGATAAGGCTAATCTTATAATAGGCACGACGGTTGTAGGGCATTACGGAGGTCCGTTTTACTTTCTCGATCGTGTCTGCGACATTAAAAATATTAAAGTGACCAATCTCTTTGTTGATGCCGGGAGGTAAAAGCGTGTTCAGGTCTTTACCTGTAAATTTTACGGCTTCTTCATAGAATTCGTCGAGTGTAGTGGATTTGAGATTTTTCATGGGAACGTTCCGGTTTGCGAAATTCAAATGTACTGCTTTTAAGAACGCAGATGACGCTGATTATTTATGATTTGAGCGGATAAAGATTTAATAGTGGAAAGAAGAGACGGATAGTACTGTTTTTAGGAACGCAGATGACGCTGTCCCGATAGCTTTCGGGATTTATGATTTGTGCGGATAGGATATGACAGATTGCTAAAGTTTATGGAAGGTCGACGATTACGATTTAAAATGATAGCTTTAAATATAGTATTTTATGAAACAATCCTCTTGGTAGATTGTTATTAACAGCAGGAAGATCTTCGATTCATTTATGAGCAGATTAAATAAAATAGTTCTGGCGGGAGGCTCCGGTTATATTGGAACAGTTTTGTGTGAACATTTCAAGGACATGACGGATGAAATTGTGATTCTAAGCCGCGGTGCTGAGCACAAGAAAGGAAACGTGAGAAGTGTTTACTGGGACGGAAGAACCCTAGGTGAATGGTGGAAAGAGTTAGAGGGTGCCGATGTGCTTATTAATCTGGCTGGTAAAAATATAAACTGTCGTCATACTGAAAAAAATAAAAAGGAGATCCTGGACTCACGGGTTGATTCGGTGAAGGTGCTTGCTGAAGCTTTTCAGCAGTGTAAGCACAAACCAAAATTATGGATACAAAGCGCTTCGGCCGGCATTTATGAGCAGGTTAGGGACAGGCCAATGACGGAGTCGGACGGAGTCTTTGGTGTTGATTTTTCAGCAGAAGTGAGCAAAGTCTGGGAGAACGCGTTTTGGGAGCATTCATCACATTACACCAACACACGTAAAGTCATTCTTCGGACAAGTCTTGTTTTAGGTGCTGCTGATGGCGCCTTCCCGCGTCTTAAAAACCTGGTTAGATATGGCCTGGGAGGCAAACAGGGCAATGGCGAGCAATGGGTAAGCTGGGTTCACGAAAAAGACATGGCTGGAATTATTGCCTGGGTCATTTCACATCCGAGCCTTGAGGGTGCAGTTAACTGTGCTTCTCCGGAGCCTTTAAAGAACAAAGAATTTATGAGTAAGATCCGAAACGTGATGAAGATGCCTTTTGGAATTCCTTCTCCGGCTGTGGTTCTTAAAATGGGTGCTTTTATTATCGGAACCGACGCTGAATTAATTCTGAAAAGCTGTTGGGCGCTGCCAGAGAAAATTTTGAAAGAGGGTTATGTTTTTAGATATCCTTCGCTGGAGGAGGCAGTGAAGGAGATTGTCCAGTAAGCAGTGGAATTTGGCAGTAGGTAGGGGCAGTATGCAGGTAAGTGGTATTTAGGGATTGATCAATCACTTACGATTAATCGGAAAGGGGAATA